>NZ_JBEZZJ010000032.1:0-69890 GCF_040639095.1 Micromonospora sp. NPDC023966
AACCAAAAGCCTGACCAGTCCGGGGTATAAATCAATTTGGCACTGGCTTAACAAGCACCCTGTTGAGTTCTCAAAGAACAACCACACACCATCCGGAAACCCCGCACCAGCAGGACCCCCCATCCGGGGCATTTCGTTCAACCGCCCGCCGCTCTCGCGCCGGGCACTTTTACTACGTTACCTCACCGTCTCTGCCGTGTCAAAACCGTGTGTCCCGGTCTGTCACGCTTCGTACGGGTCAGCACCGCTGAACTCGCGCAGCGGCGAACCGCTGTGCTTGGTCATCGGATTTAACAGGCCGGCCGCTGCGGTTTCCCGCTAGCTCGCCCGGTGCCCTGCCGGTCGTCAACCTTACCCGGTCGGTTCCGCTCCGCCAAATCCGCCCTGCGGCGTTTCGGCGGGCCCCGCCCGGTCCGGCTCCGTGGAGAGGTGCAACCCCTTCGGACCCGGTGCCATTCCCGGCTCGTGACACCCAGGACCTTCGTCCTGTTTGCCCCGTTCCGCGCTGGCAGAGAGAAAGTTACGCGGGTTCGGGTTTGATCGTCAAATCCAGGGGTGGCGTCCCGCGTCACATCATCACCGCAGGACTATCTTCCCTGCTCAACGATGCTACGACGGGGATTCCCCGGTCCGGTCCGGCCGGACGACCCGCGTACAGGAGGCACAGCGCTCCAGGCCTCGGCATTCCCGGCCGGCGGCGAAATCCCCGCAGTTCGCGAGGCGGCGGCGTCGGGTGGCGCTCAGTCGGTGGTCGTCCGGCGCGGGGCCGCGAGCCAGCCTCGGACGCCGAGCACCCCGACGGTCGTGCCGATCGCCAGCGACGCCGCGATGAGCAGCGCGTGCACCCAGAGGAAGCTGGTCGGGCTGCCCTCGCCGACCGTGCCGGCCGACCACGCCCGCGGGTCGTTCCAGATGGCGACCGCGAACCTCGGCCAGATCACCCAGGTCCAGACCCCGACCCCGACCAGGAACAGTGACCAGCCACGCGACAGCACCATGGCTGGCCAGTATGCCAGCGAAGTGTCGGCCGGGGCCGCGGTCAGGAGTGTGCGGACCCGAGGATGCGGAAGGTCAGCGGATAGCGCAGCGCCGGCACCGGCGGGATGCTGTGCTGCCAGGTCGACCGGGCCGCCCCGGTCAGCACATAGCCCGAGCGGGGGGCCAGCTCCAGCTCATACACCCGGCGGTTCTCCCCGCTGCCCCGCTGGAACCGCAACAGGCACGCGGAGCCCAGCGACAGGCCGACGACGGTCGGCCCGAAGGCGGGCGCGTCGCGGTGCCAGCCGATGACGGAGTCCGGCGGATAGCGGGTGACCAGGGTCTGGGCGAGCGCCTCCGGGTCGACCCCGGCGAGCGCCGCGCAACGCTCGCGGACCCCGCGCAACGCCACCGGGAGGGCTTCGGTGGCGGTGAGCTGGAATGAGCCGTAGTCGTAGTCGTAGCCGAAGTGCCGGACGGTGCGGCGGGCGATCTGCCCGTGCATTCGGACCTCGCGGAAGTCGAGCGCGTCGAGGGTGGCGAGCAGGGAGCGTTCCTCGTCGTCGTCGACCAGGTCCGGCTGGTAGGTGAGCCCCGCCGGCCGCTCGTGGATTCCCCGCATCCTGCCCACCAGGCGAACCTAACGGCGGGCCGGGCCGCGCGCCGCGCGAACCCGGGCCGCCGCACGGGGTCAGAAGCAGGTGACCGCCCCACCGATCGCGGGGTTCGCCCGGTCGTGGTGGTGTACCGCGCCGGAGGGGTCGGTCATCGACCCGCCCCAGATCACGCAGCCGGCGCCCAGGTACCGGTGGACCGGGCCGGCGGCGTAGCGCCGGCTGCCCTCGTCGACGCCGAAGGTGGTCCACTCCGGGTCCAGGTAGACCCGGGTCCCGGTGAGCGTGCCGACGTACGCGGACTTGACGGTGACCGTGCAGCCGTATCCGGTGAAGGGGTTGCGCAGCAGGTGAACGGTGCCGAGCCGCGCGCCGGTGGCGTCGTGGATCGGGTCCTGGTCGACCGCGGCGAAGCCGGGACCGCAGAGCGCCTCCGGGGTGTACGGGTTGACCACCGCAGCCTGCGCGCCGGTGCCCGCCACGGGCACCAGGACGGCCGCCCCGGCCACCGCGATCCCGATTCGTCGAATGACCCGCTGCATCTGCATTCCCCTTCCTCGTGCCGACTGATGCGGGACCAGAATGGTGTGGTCGCGGGCCCGGACGAATGTGCGTGATGGACACTCCGGCCCGCGTTCCGGTGTGCGAGCAGGCTGCGGAACGGCCGCTCACCTGGACGGGAGTGGCGCTTCGCATCGGCGGACACCGATTATGAGGTATCTCGCAGAAACGCTCCCGGATGAATTCGAAATTGCATTCGTGTTTCCCGCATTCGGTCGGAGGGCACTGTTCCAGCAGGACGACACGGAGGTGGTCACCATGCAGCCGTTCAATCCGTGGACCTGGCGGGACCCGTCCGCCCTCGCCGGCGGCTACGAGCAGACCCGCCCGGACGACGTGCCGCGGCAGCGGTCGACGGGCGCCGACGACGGCCCTGACGCGCCCGGCCCCGGCACCCCGATCGACCTCACCGGCTACCGGGTGGAGGCGACCGACGGCCGGATCGGCGCGATCGACGAGGCGAGCGAGGACGCGGGCGCCGGCTACCTGGTGGTGGACACCGGGCCGTGGATCTTCGGCCGGAAGGTGCTGCTGCCGGCCGGCACGGTGGCCCGGGTCGACCACCTGGAGCGCGTAGTCCACGTGGACCGGACCCGGGAACAGGTCAAGGAGTCACCGGCCTTCGACCCGGACGGCTTCCGCCGCGCCGAGTATCGCGAGCAGGTCGGCAGCTACTACGCCGAGAGCTACCGGCGGGACTGATCAGGGCGTTCCGGTCTGCGTACAGAGCGATGGACCGGCTACCGTGTCAGGCATGGTCCGGCCGAGCACTTGCGCCCCGGAGACCCTCGACGGTCTCCCGGCGGCTGCCGCTCCGGTTCTCCCGGCCCGTGTCGACGACGGTCGGGAGCAGATCCTCGACGTCCTCCGTGCCGGTGGGCTGCGGTTCCGCGCCGGCGGGCGATGGCGGCGCTCGCACTGACGAGCCAACCCCACTGATCCGGGCACACCCCGGGTCTTCTCCGCGCGCCCGCGCGTCCTTACCGAACAGCACGAGAGGCATACGACCATGTCCGCAGCACGGATGCTCACCGGTGACCGCCCGACCGGGCGGCTGCACCTCGGCCACTACGTCGGCAGCATCGCCAACCGGGTGAAGCTGCACCAGCGCTACGAGAGCTTCTTCATCATCGCCGACCTGCACATGCTCACCACGCGCAACAGTCGCGAGGACATCGAGCAGGTCTCCCGCAACGCCCGCGAGATGGTCACCGACATCCTCGCCGCCGGCGTCGAGCCGGACCGGGCCACCTTCTACCTCCAGTCGGCAATCCCCGAGGTCGGCGACCTGAACACCCTGTTCCAGAACCTGGTCACCGTGCCCCGGCTGGAACGGGTCCCGTCGCTCAAGGAGATGAGCCGGGACGCCGGCAAGGACGAGATGCCCTACGGGCTGCTCGGCTATCCCGTCCTCCAGGCCGCCGACATCCTCTGCGTGAAGGGGCAGGTCGTGCCGGTGGGGAAGGACAACGCCGCGCACGTGGAGGTGACCCGGGAGATCGCCCGGCGCTTCAACCACCTCTACGGCCAGGTCTTCCCGGTGCCGGAGATGATCATGTCGGAGACGCCCACCCTGGTCGGCACCGACGGCGCGGGGAAGATGAGCAAGAGCAAGGGGAACGCCATCGCGCTCTCCGACGACCCGGCCACCGTGCGGCGCAAGGTGATGGGGATGTACACCGACCCGAACCGGGTCCGGGCCGACGTGCCCGGCACGGTCGAGGGGAACCCGGTCTTCGCGTACCACGACGTGTTCCACCCGGACCGGGCGAAGGTCGACGAGCTCAAGGCACGCTACCGGGCCGGCCGGGTCGGCGACGTCGAGGTCAAGGAGGAACTGGCGGGCGCGCTCAACCGGTTCCTCGACCCGATCCGGGAGCGGCGGGCCCGGTTCAAGGGGCAGCCCGGCCTGGTCGACGAGCTGATCTTCGAGGGCACCGAGCGGACCCGCGCCGAGGTGCGCCGCACCCTGGTCGAGGTCCGCCGGGGCATGGGCCTCACCAGCGCGTACACCCAGGTGCGGCGGCGGGCCGAGCGCTACCGCAAGGCCGTCGGCACGCCGGCCTGAGATTCCGGGTACGCCGGCCGGCCGGCCCGGGTACGGCCTTGCGCCGCCCCCGGGCCGGCCCGCTAGGCTGCTCGCATGACCAGCTCGCACGCGTTCCCGACGGCGTCGCCCGACGTCCTGTTCGGCGCGCTGCGACGCCGGCGGTCCCGCGACCGCCTGCGCTGAGCATTCCTCACCTGCGACCGGCGGATCGAGCCGCCGGTCATCTCCGATCGTCCTCGGTCCGCCCGCATCCCCTTCCGGTGATCCGCGTGAGGCGGATCCGAGCGAGATCGGCGTACCCATGGATCTGGAGAAACTGCTGACCGACCGGCTGGCGCCGGCGTTCGCGACGGTGGCCGGCGGGCCGGTGGACCCGGTCGTGCGGCGCTCCCAGCGCGCGGACTTCCAGTCCGACGCGGCGCTGGCGCTGGCCCGGCGGCTCGGCCGGCCGCCGCGCGCCATCGCCACCGAGGTGCTGGAGCGCGCGGAGCTGGCCGACCTGTGCAGCGCCACGGAGGTCTCCGGCCCGGGCTTCCTCAACCTGACCGTGGCCGACGGCGCCCTGGCCGGGCTGGTCTCCGCGCTGGCCACCGACCCGCGGCTCGGGGTGCCGGTGGCCGCCGCGCCGGAGACCGTGGTGGTCGACTACTCGGCGCCGAACGTGGCGAAGGAGATGCACGTCGGGCACCTGCGTTCGACGGTGATCGGGGACGCGGCGGCCCGGCTGCTGGAGTGGCTGGGGCACCGGGTGCTGCGGGCCAACCACCTGGGCGACTGGGGCACGCCCTTCGGCATGCTGATCGAGCACCTGGTCGACCTGGGCGAGGCCGAGGCGACGCAGGAGCTGTCGATGGGTGACCTGGACTCGTTCTACAAGGCGGCCCGGGCCAAGTTCGACGCCGACGCGGCGTTCCGCGAGCGGTCCCGGCTGCGGGTGGTGGCGTTGCAGGGCGGCGACCCGCCGACGCTGCGGCTGTGGCGGTTGCTCGTGGAGCAGTCCGAGCGCTACTTCCTGACCGTGTACGACCTGCTCGACGTGACCCTCACCGAGCGGGACTTCAACGGCGAGAGCAGCTACAACGACCTGCTCGCCCCGGTGGTCGAGGAGCTGGACCGGCTCGGGCTGCTGCGCGAGAGCGACGGCGCGGCCTGCGTGTTCCCGCCCGGCTCGGTGGGCCGGGACGGGGAGCCGCTGCCGTTGATCGTGCGCAAGTCCGACGGCGGGTACGGCTACCCGGCGACCGACCTGGCGGCGATCCGCCACCGGACCGGCACGCTGGGCGCGACCCGGATGCTCTACGTGGTCGGGCTGCCGCAGCGGCGGCACTTCGAGATGGTCTACGCCGCGGCCGCGCAGGCCGGCTGGCTGGCCCCGCCGGCGCGGGCCGAGCACGTCGGGTTCGGCTCGATCCTCGGGCCGGACGGGCGGATGCTGCGCAGCCGGGCCGGCGGGTCGGTGAAGCTGGTCGGGCTGCTGGAGGAGGCGGTGGCCCGGGCCACCGCGCTGGCCCGCGAGCGGAACCCGGAGCTGGGCGAGGCGGAGGCGGCCGAGGTGGGCCGGGCGGTCGGCATCGGCGCGGTCAAGTACGCGGACCTCTCCAGCGACCGGCACAAGGACTACGTGCTCGACTGGGAGCGGATGCTGTCGCTGGACGGCAACACCGCGCCCTACCTCCAGTACGCGTACTCCCGGATCCGGTCGATCTTCCGGCGGGCCGGGGTGGCGGCCCGGCCGGAGGCGGGGATCTCGCTCGCCGAGCCGGCCGAGCGGGCGCTCGCCTTCGAGCTGGTCGGCTTCGGGGCGGTGGTCGGCGCGGTGGCGGAGAACCTGGAGTTCCACCACCTGACCGGGTATCTGTCCCGGCTCGCCGGCGCGTTCAGCGCGTTCTACGAGCGCTGCCCCGTGCTGCGGGCCGACGAGCCGGTCCGGGAGAGCCGGCTCGCGCTCTGCGACCTGACCGCACGGGTGCTCGCGCAGGGCCTCTACCTGCTCGGCATCCGCACCCCGGAGCGGCTGTGACCCGAAACCGGGATGAATGGGCGACGCCCGGCCGGGCACATGGGGGTCATGCGCGACGTGCGGGAAGGTTCCGTGATGCCGGTGGTCGACGACCTGGACCGGCTCGTCGCCCTGATCCGGAACAGCGCGCCGGACGAGGAGCTGTACGTCCGGTGGTCCCAGGGCCCCGTCGCCGACCTGCCGGACGGGCCGGGGTCGGCGCAGTCGAGCCGTGATGCCCTGACCGGCATCGAGCTGCCCGGGCTCTCCGCCAACCCGCTCGCCGTCGAGCCCTGGTGGGGTGACCGCCCGCTGCGGCTCTGGGTGGCCCGCCGGCTCTACGACTACTGCCACCTGCGCGACCTGCGCGGGCCGGGGGTACGACCGTGGGTGCTGGTGGGCGAGCAGTGCGGGCGGGGACCGGACAACGAGCCGCTGGTGCAGTGCCGGCGCCCGGTGGCCTGGGTGTCGGAACGGGCGCTGCGCGAGGCCCACCGGGCGGTGGAGGCGCAGCCGTCCACGGAGTGGGGGCCGCTGCACCGGGCGGACTGACCGGTCCGCTAGGGATGCGGGACCCGGCCCCCGCCGTGGATGCTGCCGGACCGGGCGGAGAGCGGCGCGCCGCCACCGCCGCGGCGTACCGCCACGATCTCGGCGGCGATGCTGACCGCGGTCTCCTCCGGGCTCTGCCCGCCCAGGTCCAGGCCGATCGGGGCGTGCAGCCGGGCCAGCGCCGCCTCGCCCACCCCGGCCTCGCGCAGGCGGCGCCGCCGGTCCTCGGCGGTGCGCCGCGAGCCCATCGCCCCGACGTACGCCAGCGGCAGGTCCAGGGCGTGGCGCAGGACCGGCACGTCGAACCGGGCGTCATGGGTGAGCACGCAGACCACGGTCCGCTCGTCGACCCGGCCCGCCGCGGCCTCGGCGGCCAGGTAACGGTGCGGCCAGTCGACCACCACCTCGTGCGCCTGCGGGAACCGCCGGTCGGTGGCGAAGACCGGCCGGGCGTCGCAGACGGTCACCCGGTAGCCGAGGAACCGGCCGACGTGGGCCACCGCGGCCGCGAAGTCGATCGCCCCGAAGACCAGCATCCGGGCCGGCGCCGGATGGGCCACCACCAGCACGCACAGATTCTCGGCCGACCGGGGGCGGACCACTCCGGAACGGCCGGCGCGCAGCAGCGCCCGTGCCTCGGCGTCGACCGCCGCGTCCACGGCCGACGCGCCCAGGGTGCCGTGCCGGTCCTGCCCGGCCAGCACGATCCGCCGGCCCCGCCGCCCGGGCGGGCCGGCCACACAGGTGGCCACCGCCACCGGCCGGCCGGCGGCCACCTCGGCGGCGACCAGGTCGAGCTGCGGGAAGCTCGCCCGGTCGACCCGCTCGACGTACAGCTCGACGGTCCCGCCGCAGGTCAGGCCGGCGTCGAGGGCGTCGTCGTCGCTCACCCCGAAGCGGACCAGCCGGGGCGTGGCGTCGGCGACGACCTCCCGGCACAGTTCGTAGACCGCCGCCTCCATGCAGCCCCCGGAGACGCTGCCGGCCGCGCTGCCGTCCGGGCCGACCAGCAGCGCAGCACCCGGCCGGCGCGGGGCGCTGCGCCAGGTGCGGGTGACCGTGGCCATGCCGACCGGTGCCCCGGCACGCCACCAGCGCAGCAGGTCGGGCAGGACGTCACGCATCCGCCGGCCCCGGCGGCAGGTCCAGGTCGGCGTCGTCGGCCACGTCGGCGCAGTCGACCACCCGGACCTCGTCGTGGTGCGCGCGCAGGTAGTCACGGGCGCCGGTGTCGCCGACCGCGACCGCCGCCACGCCGGGCCAGTGCCGGCGGCCGAGCAGCACGGGATGCCCCCGGCGGCCGGCCGGGTAGCCGGCCGTCACCAGGCTGTCGGCGGTGGCGCGCCGGGCCACCCGGCGGACCGCCGCAGCGGTGACGCCGGGCAGGTCGACCAGGAGCACGACCGCCGCCGGGGCGTCGGTGCGGGCCAGCGCGGCCAGCCCGGCGCGCAGCGAGGAGCCCATCCCGCCGGCCCACTCCGGGTTGTCGACCAGCACCGCGCCGGACAGGTCGGCGCGGGCCCGCACCTCGGCCGCGGCCGCGCCGAGCACCACCACCGTGGGCGCGCAGCCGCCGTCGGCCAGCACCCCGGCCGCCCGCTCCACCAGCAGCCGGCCGTCGCCGTGCCGGACCAGCGCCTTCGGGCCGCCGTACCGGTGGCCCGCACCGGCCGCGAGCAGCACGCCGGCCGGCCGCACGGCGGGCGGGGACACTCAGCCCACCCGGCCGGACAGCGCCGGGGCGGCAGCGTACTGGCCTAGCTCGCCGGCGAGCAGCCGGGCGGCGAACTGGTGCACGGTGCGCAGCATCGTGTACGTGGGGCGGCCGGCGTGGTGGCGGACCGTCACCAGCGACTTGGCCACCAGGCCGTCGAGGACCACGCTGGTCCGCAGCCGCCACCAGGGCGCGGCGCCGCAGACCCGGTCCACCTCGTCGCGGCCGAAGAGCCGGGGCAGCGCGCCGAGCCGGACGAAGCACCAGCGCTCGGCCGGGGTGAGACAGTCCAGGCTGCGCTGGAGGGCGGCCGAGAGCGAGGTCTGGTGGGCCGGCTGGCCCCGCCGGCCGGGCCGGCGCAGCGTGGTCAGCGGATCGTCGAGCCGGCGCAGCAGCTCGTCGAGGCTCTCGTCGGCCATCCGGTCGGCGGCCAGCTCCACGGCGAGCGGGAGCCGGTCGAGCAGCCCGCAGATCACCGCCACCGTGCCGACCTCCTTGGCGCCCACCTCGAAGCCGGGACGCGCCTGGGCCGCCCGGCGGGCGAAGAGCTGCACGGCCGGCATCCCCCGCACGCCGTCCGGGCCGGTGCTGAGCGCCGGCAGCGGCGGCAGCCGCCACACCGACTCGTACGCCAGGCCGAGCGGCTC
Source organism: Micromonospora sp. NPDC023966 (assembly GCF_040639095.1). NCBI lineage: Bacteria > Bacillati > Actinomycetota > Actinomycetes > Micromonosporales > Micromonosporaceae > Micromonospora > Micromonospora sp. NPDC023966. The sequence continues at coordinate 9,116 of NZ_JBEZZJ010000032.1, forward strand.
CCGGGAGGTGACCAGCGCCGACACCCGGCGGCCCACCTGCACGACGCCGTCGACCAGGCCGGCGCAGCTGTCGGTGAGGTGGTCGACGTTGTCCAGCACCAGGAGCAGGTGGCGGTCGGCCAGCAGCCGGGGCAGCCCGCCCCGCTCCGGCCCGGGCTGGCGGAGCAGCCGGCGGATCTCTCGGGTGACGTCGCCGGGCGTGCGGGCCGCGGCGAGGTCGACGGAGAGGACGCCGTCGGCGTACTCCGGGTGGGCCCGGCGGGCGGCGGCCAGGGCCAGCGCGGACTTGCCGCAGCCGGCCGGCCCGGCCACGGTGACCACCCGGTGGTCGGCGAGCAGCCCGGCGACCCGGGCCAGGTCGGTCTCCCGGCCGATCAGCTCGGTGGCGTCGGGGCGCGGGCCCCGCCAGGGCGGTCGGGGCCGGCTCACCACGCAGCCGGCCGGCGGGGTCTCGGGCCGGGCGGCGGCGGGCCCGTGCTGCAGCTCGCGATGGGCGGCGGTCAGCTCCGGGCCCGGCTCGATGCCCAGCTCGGCGGCGAGCCGGGCGCGGATCTCGGCGAACCGGTCCAGGGCCGCCGCCCGCCGGCCGGTGCGGGCCAGCACGGTGAGGTGCCGCGCCTGCACCGCCTCGTGCAGCGGCTCGGCGGCGGCGAGGTGCGTTGCGGTGGCCAGCACCTCGGTCGGCCGGTCCAGTTCGAGCCCGAGGGTGACCAGGTCGAGGCAGGCGCTGACCCATTCGCGGCGCAGCGCGGCGACCGCCTCCTCCCCGGGCAGCAGGGCCCGCAGGTCGGTCAGGTCGGGGTCGGTCCAGATGGCGGCGGCCGCGACCAGCAGCTCGAACGCGGCCGAGCGCCGGTCCCGGCGGACCAGCTCCCGGGCGGCCTCGGTGAGCCGGCGGAACCGGGCCAGGTCGACCTGGTCCGCGTAGAGCTGCAACCGGTACGCCCGGGGCGACGAGGCGATGACGTTGGTGCGGGCGTGCCGGGGCGAGCCCGGTTCCAGGGCCCGCCGCAGCCGCGCCACGTAGGTGTGCAGGAGGTGGCTGCCGCTGGGCGGGGGGTTCTCGCCCCACAGGGCCAGGCTGAGCGTGCCGACGGGGATGTTCTCGCCCACCTGCAGGGCCAGCAGGGCGAGCAGGGCACGCTGCTTCGACGGGCCGAGATCCACCGGGGCGGTGCCGTCGTGGACCTGGACCGTGCCGAGCACGGTGACCGACAGCTGACGTTTCACGGGATCGGTGATCCTTCCGGTCGCCTGTCTCCACAGCAGCGTAGGCACTACGGCGATCACTTTCCAGACATGGATCGTTGCGGCACGTGAGCGTCCCACTATATGCGCTTCAAGAATGCTGCATACCGCTCGTGTCAGGCTGCTTCATGTTTGCCGCCCCCGGCGTGGAACTTGCGCCGGGCGCAGACCAAGGGGGAGCCACATGACATCGACGCTCGCGCGGGACGCGGTGCACCGACCCGGCGGCTGGCGGAGCCGGCTGGCCCTGAGTCCGGATCTGGTCGACTTCGCCAACCGGGGTTTCCGGACCGATCGGCCCGAGACGAGAGCGGTGCTGGAACGCGCCGCCACCGCCTTCCTGAACGGCTACAACCGGGGCCTAGACACGCCCTACGGGCAGCCCACCACACTGGACGGCATCCCCGCTGAGCTGCGCGGATTCGCCGCCGAGGGGTCGGCCATGTCGGCCGTCCTGCTGGATCGGCTGTCCCCGCGGCGGCACGGCCGCTTCGCCGCCCAACTGCGCGGGCACCCGCGCCACGACTATCTGCTGCACGTCGGTGCGGGCTGGGCGCTGGCCAAGCTGGACGCCATCTCGGCCGGGGCGCTGGGACGGCTCGGCCGGCTCGGCTCGGAGAATGGCCTGCTCCGCTGGCTGGCGTACGACGGCTATGGCTTTTTCAAGGTCTTTTTCGTCAAGGATCCGACTCTCGCCGGCTGGCGCCGGCACCGGAAGCCCTGCGACCCGACGTGCGCCATCCGCTACCAGGGGCTGGGCCGCTGTCTCTGGTTCCGCGACTGCGGAGACCCGGCCGCCCTGGCCGAGCGGATCGCCGGCCTGCCGGCCTCGCACCGCGGCGACGTGTGGAGCGGCGTCGGTCTCGCCGCCACGTACGCCAACGGGGTTCCGCCGGACGACCACGCCCTGCTGCTCCGGCTCGCCGGCAACCACCGGCCGGCCCTGGCCCAGGGCGCCGCGTTCGCGGCGGAGGCCCGCCGGGCGGACGGCACGGCCGGCCCGGCGGTCGACGCCACCGCCCGGACCCTGACCGGGGTGTCCGCGGACACCGCCGCCGAGTGGACCTGGCAGGCCCGGCACGGCCTGGACCGGGCCGGCGCCACCCCGGCCGACTACGGCGAGTGGCGCGCCCGCGTCCAGCGGCTCGCCGCCCGGCACGTCGCCGGCTGAAGCGGGCGTCCACCGCCGATCCCGCGCCCCATCCGCTGAACCTGCGACAAGGAGCTTCCATGCCCAGTCCCCATCGCGCCCGCAGGATCATCGCCCCGCTGCTGGCCGTCCTGATCGCCACCACCCTCGGGCTGGCCAGCCAGCTGCCGGACGCGAGCGCCGCCGACCGCCGGACGCTCGCCGGGCGGTTCGCCTTCACGGTCGACGACCTGAACTCCGACCCGGCCGGCGCCCGCACCCAGCGGACCGTGGAACCCGCCCTGGAACACCTGCGGGCCTGGATCTCCTCCGTCGGCGCCGGGGCGGCGCTGGCCGACCTTGACGGGGACGGCCTGCCCAACGACACCTGCCTGGTCGACCCGCGGGACGACTCGGTGAGCGTCACCCCGACCCCGGACCGGGCCGCCCGCTACCCGGCCTTCCCGCTGCGGCCCGCCGGAGTGCCGTACGACGCGCGGATCACCGCGCCGATGGGCTGCGCGACCGCCGACCTGAACGAGGACGGCCGGCTCGACGTGCTGGTCTACTTCTGGGGCCGGGCGCCGCTGGCCTGGCTGCAACGCGCCGACGTGCCGTTCGGGCCGGCCGCGTTCACCGCCGTCGACGTCACCGACCGCCCCACCGAGCTGTGGAACAGCACCACCGCCAACGTGCTCGACCTGGACGGCGACGGCCACCTCGACATCGTGGTCGGCAACTACTTCCCGGACGGGGCGCGGGTGCTCGACCCGGCCGCGAAGGACGACCCGCGGATGCGGATGCAGGACTCGATGTCCTGGGCCCGCAACGGCGGACGCAACCGGATCCTGCGCTTCACCGGGCTGACCCCGGTCGCCGGCGGCCCGGCCCGCCCCGCGTACGCGGACGCCTCCGCGGCGCTCACCGACGAGCAGGCCCGCTCCTGGACCCTGGCCATCGGCGGGCAGGACCTGGACGGCGACAACCTGCCCGAGGTGTACGTGGCCAACGACTTCGGCCGGGACTACCTGCTGCACAACGTCTCGCAGCCCGGCCGGATCCGGTTCACCGAGCTGCCCGGGCGGCGCGACGCGGACATGCCGAAGTCCAAGGTGCTCGGCAACGACTCGTTCAAGAGCATGGGCGTCACCTTCACCGACCTCAACGCCGACCTGCGGCCGGACATCCTGGTCAGCAACATCACCACCCCGTACGCGCTCCAGGAGAGCAACTTCGCGTTCGTCAGCACCGACGCCGCCCCGCTCACCGACCACGCCCCCTACCGGGACGAGAGCCAGCGGCTGGGGCTGGCCCGCACCGGCTGGGCCTGGGACATCAAGGTGGCCGACTTCGACGGCGACGGCACCGACGAGATCGTCCAGGCGCTGGGCTTCCTGCGCGGCCGGGTGAACCGCTGGGCCGAGCTGCAGGAGCTGGCCATGGGCAACGACGTCTTCCTCCAGTACCCGTACGCCTGGCCGAACTTCCGGGACGGCGACGACATCGCCGGGCACCAGCGCAACCCGTTCTTCGTCCGGGGCGACGACGGCCGCTACGTGGACGTCTCCGACCGGCTCGCCTTCCGGCAGCACGCCACCACCCGCGGCCTGGCCGTCGGCGACGTCGACCACGACGGGCGGCTCGACCTGGTGGTGGCCAACCAGTGGGCCCGGTCGCAGTTCCTGCACAACACCGGCCCGGCCCGGGCCCACCTCGGCCTGCAACTGCTGCTCCCGGCGACCGGCCCGGGCGGCCGGCCCCGGCCCGCGGTCGGCGCGACGGTCCAGGTGCGCCGTGCCGACGGCACCCCGCTGACCGCCCAGCTCTACCCCGCCAACGGTCACACCGGCGGCAACTCCCCCGACCTGCTCTTCGGGCTCGGCGACTCGTCCGGCCCGGCCACCGTCACGGTGACCTGGCGCGACGCCGCCGGCCAGCACGCCATGACCAGGTCCCTGAACCCCGGGTGGCACAGCCTCGTGCTCACCCCGACCGCGTAGCCGACCGTCGAGCCACAGGAGGTCGACCGTGTCCGAACAGGCCACTCCATGTACGGCGAACCGACCGGACCCACGGATCACGGCGCTGCGCCGGTTCGCGCTGTCCATCACCGTCTTCAACATCGTCGGGCACCTGCTGCTCGGCTTCGAGCAGGCGTACGTCACGCCGGTCGTGGCGGTGCTCACCGCGTACGCGGTGGACCTGCTGCTGGAGACCGTCGAGGCGCGCGCCACCGGGCGCCCCGAGCGCTACCGGGGCGGGCCCGTGGCGCTGCTGAACTTCCTGCTGCCCGCGCACATCGCCGGCCTGGCCTGCGCCATGCTGCTCTACGGCAACCAGAGCCTGGCGCCCACCATGTTCGCCGCCGCGGTCGCGGTGAGCAGCAAGTACGTCATCCGGCTGCGGGTCCGGGGCAGCCTGCGGCACGTGCTCAACCCGAGCAACTTCGGCATCAGCGTGACGCTGATCCTGTTCAGCTGGGTCAGCATCGCCCCGCCGTACCACTTCAGCGAGGACGTGGACGGGCCGGTCGACGTGGTGATCCCGCTGGCCATCCTGGCCGCCGGCACCATGCTCAACGGCAAGCTGACCCGGCGGCTGCCGCTGATCCTGGGCTGGGCCGGCGGCTTCGTCCTCCAAGCGCTGCTGCGCTCGGTGTTCTTCGACGCGCACCTGGCCGCCGCGCTGCTGCCGATGACCGGGATCGCCTTCGTCCTCTTCACCAACTACATGATCACCGACCCGGGCACGACGCCGGCCGCCCCGCGCCGGCAGGTGATGTTCGGCCTGGCCACGGCAGCCGTCTACGGGCTGCTGGTGCTCGCCCACATCACCTTCGGCCTGTTCTTCGCGCTGGTCATCGTCTGCGGGCTGCGCGCCCTGGTGATCCTCGGCGCCAACCTGCGCGACCGGGCCGACGGCGCCCCCGCGCCGGGCGCGGACCGGCCCGCCGGGACCCCACCGGCCGAGGCCGCACCCGTCGGCGTGGGTCAGTTGCCGGTGCCCGCCGCCAGGTGACCCACCCCTTTTCGTACGAGCAAGGAGACCGTGATGGTCGACGACGATGTGGTGATCGTGGGTCTGGCCTGCCGCTACCCGGCGGCGGACAACCCGGCCCAGCTGTGGGAGAACGTCCTCAACCGACGGCAGGCGTTCCGTCCGCTGCCGGCCGGCCGGCTGCCGCTGGCCGAGTACGGCGGCGACGGCCCCGACCAGACCACGGTCCGCCGGGCCGCGGTGCTGGACGGCTGGCACTTCGACCGGGCCCGCTTCCGGATCCCGGGCAGCACCTTCCGGGCCGTGGACCTGTCCCACTGGCTGGCGCTGGAGACCGCCGCGGACGCCCTGGTCGACGCCGGCCTGCCGGAGGGGGCCGGCACCGACCGGTCCCGAGTCGGCGTGGTCATCGGCAACTCGCTGACCGGCGAGTTCTCCCGGGCCGCCGCGATGCGGACCCGCTGGCCGTACGTGCGGCGGGCGGTGGCCGCCGGCCTGGTCGACGGGGGGCTGGCGACCGACGAGGTCGCGGCGCTGCTGGAGCGGGTCGAGCCGCGGTTCAAAGCGCCGTTCCCGGTGCCCGGCGACGAGACGCTGGCCGGCGCGCTGGCCAACACCATCGCCGGGCGGATCTGCAACCAGTTCGACTTCCACGGCACCGGCTACACGGTGGACGGTGCCTGCGCCTCGTCGCTGCTCGCGGTGATCACCGCGGCGGAGGCGGTGGCCGGTGGCCAGCTCGACGTGGCGCTGGCCGGCGGGGTGGACCTCAGCCTCGACCCGCTGGAGCTGGTCGGGTTCTCCCGGGTCGGCGCCCTGGCCGGGGACGAGATGCGGGTGTACGACGCCCGGCCCACCGGGTTCCTGCCGGGCGAGGGCTGCGGCGTGGTGGTGCTCGCCCGGGCCGGGTACGCGCTGGAGCGGGGGCTGCGCCCGTACGGGCGGCTGGTCGGCTGGGCGTCCTCGTCGGACGGCAGCGGCGGGCTGACCCGGCCGGAGGAGAGCGGCCAGCGGCTGGCGCTGCGCCGGGCGTACGACCGGGCCGGCCTCGAGCCCGGCGCGGTGCGGCTGGTGGAGGGGCACGGCACCGGCACCGCCGTGGGCGACGAGGCGGAACTGCGTGCGCTGCTCGGCGTACGCGGACCGGCCGCGCCCCCGGCGGTGCTGGGCAGCATCAAGGCGAACATCGGGCACACCAAGGCGGCGGCCGGGGTGGCCGGGCTGATCAAGGCGGTGCTCGCCGTGCACCGGGAGGTGCTGCCGCCGACCACCGGCTGCCGCCGGCCGCACCCGCTGCTCGCCGAGGGGGGCGCGCTGCGGGTCACCGACGAGGCCCGGCCCTGGCCGGCCGGCGAGCGGTACGCCTCGGTCAGCGCGATGGGCTTCGGCGGGATCAACACGCACGTGGTGCTCGGCGGGACGGCTCCGTCGGCGCCCCGGCCGCTCAGCGCGCACGTGCGGCGGCTGAGCCGGCCGCACCCGGACCACGAACTGGTGGTCTGCGGGGCGCCGGACGCGGCGGCGCTGACCGGGCTGCTGACCCGGCTCCGGGCGGCGTCGACCGCGCTGTCCCGCCCCGAGCTGACCGACCTGGCCGCCGGTCTGGCCGCCGGTCACCGGGGCGACGCCCCGGCCCGGTTCGCCGCCGCCGTCCGCGACGCCGACGAGCTGGTCACCGCCCTCGACCGGGCGCTCGGGCACCTGGCCGAAGGCGGCCGGCGCCTGCTCGACCCGGGTCGCGGGGTGTTCCTGGTGGTCGGGGAGCCGCTGCGGGTGGGGCTGCTCTTTCCGGGCCAGGCCGCCCCGGTGCACGCCGACCGGGGCGCGCTGGGGCAGCTCCTCGACGACGCGGACGCGCGGATCGGCGCCGGCCATCTTTCGGCCGCCGCGCCCGGCGGTGGTCCGGACCGCGTGAGGGCCGAGCCGGTCGACACGGCGGTGGCCCAGCCAGCCATCATCGCCGACAGCCTGGCCGGGATTCGCTGGCTGGAGCGGCTCGGCACCCGGCCGGTCGGCGCGCTGGGCCACAGCCTCGGCGAGCTGGCCGCGCTGAGCTGGGCGGGCGCGGTGGACGCCGAGGACACGCTGGCCCTGGCCCGGGCGCGCGGCGTGGCGATGTCCACCGCGACCGAGGTGCCCTCCGGAATGTTGTCGCTCCGGGCCGACCTGGCCGCCGCCCGGAAGCTGGCCGACGGGACCGGCGCGGTGGTGGCCGCGGACAACGGCGAGCGGCACGTGGTGGTGGCCGGCGCCCGGCCGGAGCTGGACCGGGTCGCCGTGGCCGCGCGCCGCGCCGGGATCGAGGCGACGCCGCTGCCCGTCTCGCACGCCTTCCATTCGCCGCTGATGGCCCCGGCCGCCGAGGCGTTGCGCGCGGCGGCCGGGCGGATCCCGTGGCGGCGGCCGGCGCGGCCGGTGGCGTCCACGGTCACCGGGGCGTGGTGGGCCGACGAGGACCCGGTGGAGGTGCTGGTCCGGCAGCTCACCGGGCCGGTCCGGTTCCGCGAGGCGCTGAGCCTGCTCGACGCCGACCTGCTGGTCGAGGTCGGCCCCGGGCGGATGCTGACCGCGCTGGCCGAGGCGGCCGGGCATACCGCGGTCAGCCTGGACGCCGGCGCGGCGAGCGCGGCCGGCGTGGCCGCCGGGACCGCGGCGCTCTTCGCCGCCGGCGCGGTCGACGACGTGACGCCCTTCTTCACCCCGCGGTTCACTTACCCGTTCGACTTGGACCGGAAGCGGGAGTTCCTGGTCAACCCGTGCGAGCAGGAGGTGCCGGCGGTGGCCCTGCCGACGCCCCGGGCCGCGACGCCGGACCCGCGCCCGGTTCCGGCGGCCCGCCCGGCGGCCGACGGCCGGGGCACCGCCGAGCTGGTCGCCGCCCGGGTGGCCGACCTGGCCGAACTGCCGGCCGCCGAGGTGGGCCCGGGCACCCGCCTCCTCGCCGACCTGCACCTGAACTCGATCCGGGTCGGGCAGCTCGCCGCCGAGATCGCCGGGGAGCTGGGCCGGGCGCTGCCCGCCACCCCGCTGTCCCTGGCCGACGCCACGGTGGGCGAGTTCGCCGCCGCCATCGAGGGGCTGCCGACCGCCGACGAACCCGCCGCCGAGCTGCCCGCGGCCGGGGTGGGCCCCTGGGTCCGGGTGTTCCGCCACCACCTGGTGCCCCGGCCGGCCACCGCCGCCCCGGCGACCGAGCCGCCCGGCTGGGATGTGGTCGGCCCGCTGGCCGGGCACCCGCACGCCGAGGCGGTGCGGACCGCGTTCCGGGTCGGAGCCGGGGTGACGGCGGGCCGGCTGCTCGCGCTGCCGCCGGGCCTGACCGACATTCCGACCGCCGACGTGGCCGCCGCGGTGCGCGCCGCGGCGGCCGACCGCCGGCCGCTGGTGGTGCTGCACCACGGCGGGGTCGGCGCGGCCGTCGGCCGCAGCCTGGCCGTGGAGGCCGGGGGGCCGGTGCTGGTGGTGGAGACCCCGCCGGGCCCGGCCGGCGTCCGGCTGGCCGCCGTCGAGGCGTCCCGGCCGTGGTCGGGCTACCAGGAGGTGGTGTACGGCGCGGACGGCGTACGCACCGTGCCGGTGACCCGGTTGCTGGACGGCCAGCCCCGCACCGACCGGCGGATCCCGCTGGGCCCGGGCGAGGTGTGCCTGGTGACCGGGGGCGCGAAGGGGATCGGGGCGGCCTGCGCGGCGGCCCTCGGCGAGGCCACCGGGGCGCGGCTGGTGCTCTTCGGTCGCAGCCCCGCGGACGACCCGGAGGTGGTCGAGGCGGTACGCCGCACGGGCGGGGTCTACCGGTCGGTGGACCTGGCCGACCCGGCGGCGGTGGCCGCGGCGGTCACCGCCGTCCGCACCGAGTACGGCCCGGTGCGCGGGCTGCTGCACGCGGCGGGTCGCAACGAACCGGCCCCGGTCACCGAGCTGACCGCCGAGGAGCTGGACCGCACCCTGGCCCCGAAGGCGTACGGCTTCGAGCACGTGGTGGCCGCGCTGGACCCCGACGAGCTGCGCTTCGCCGTGGCGTTCGGCTCGGTGATCGGCCGGGCCGGGCTCCCCGGTGAGGCCGCGTACGCCACCGCCAACGAGTACCTCTCCCGGCGCTGCGCGGAGCTGGCCGCCGCCGTGCCGCAGGTGCGTTGGCTGAGCATCGAGTGGTCGGTCTGGTCCGGGACCGGGATGGGCGTCCGGCTCGGCGTGCTCGACGGGCTGCTCCGGCGCGGGGTCAGCCCGATCCCGCCGGACGAGGGCACCCGCCTGCTGCTGGAACTGCTCGCCACGCCCGCGCTGCCGCCGGTGGTGCTGGTGGCCGGCCGGCTGCCGGTGAGCGACACCCTGGAGTGGGACGAGTGCGCCGAGGAGCACGGCCGCTTCCTGGAGTCGCGGCTGATCGGCACGCCCTGCGTGGAGCTGGTCAGCGAGGCCCGGCTCTCGCTCGGCGCCGACCCCTACCTGGACGACCACCGGATCGACGGCGCGGCCGTGCTGCCGGCGGTGCTCGGGCTGGAGGCGATGGCGCAGGCCGCCGCCGCGCTCGGCGCGAAGCAGGTGCCTACGGTGATCCGGGACGTGGCGCTGACCCGCCCGGTGACGGTCGGCGACCGGGAGCCGAGGCCGGTCCGGGTGGCCGCGCTGACCGGCGCGGACGGCACGGTCCGGGCGGCGGTGCGCAGCGCGGAGACCGGCTTCGCGGTGGACCATCTCACCGGCACGTACGGCGGCGCGGTGACCTCCGGCGAGCCGGTGCCGCCGCCCTCGACCGGGCTGCTGGTGCCCGGCGGCCCGCTCTACGGCCCGGCCTTCTTCCACGGCCCCCGGTTCCGGCGGGTGGCCGGCTACCACGGGCTGAGCGCCTACCGGTGCGTGGCCGAGGTGCACGCCGAGGCGGCGACCTGGTTCGGCGGGTTCCACGACCAGCGGCTGCAACTGGGCGACCCGGGGGTGCGGGACGCCTTCCTGCACCTGCTCCAGGCCTGCGTGCCGGACCGGCGGGTGCTGCCGGTCGGGGTGGACCGGATCGACATCCACGCCCGCCCGGAGGGCACCCTGACCGTCCACGCCCGACAGGTCGCCGAGGCGGGCGACGAGTTCCGCTTCGACCTCACCGTCATCGACGCGGACGGCTCGCCGGTGGAGCGCTGGACCGGGCTGCGGCTACGGGCGGTCGGCCCGGTGGACAACAGCGTCTGGCCGGCCGAGCTGATCGGGCCACTGGTGGCCCGGCGGCTGCGCCGCTGGCGGCCGGAGCTGCGGGTGGACCTGGCAGCGGCGCCGGCCGGACGGGCCGACCGGGAACGCAGCCGGGCGCTGGCCGGCTGGCTGCTCGGCGGCGAGATACGCGCCGACGCCACCGGCCGGCTCCGGCCCGGCGTACCGGTCACGCCGCTGGGGTGGCGCGGCATCAGCGTCAGCCATCTGGACGGGCACCTGCTGACCGCCACGGCGGACCGGCCGGTCGGGGTCGACTGGGAGGTGGTCACCGCCACCCCACCGTTGCCCACGGCGGCGGCCCGGGTCGCCGCGGCGCTGGCCCGGCTCACCGGCGAGGACCCGGCCACCGCCGGGACCCGGGTGTGGACCGGGCTGGAGGCGCTGGTCAAGGCCGGCGCGGCGGTGGACGCCCCGCTGGTGCTGCGCGACGAGACCGGGCCGGACGGCTGGGTGGCGCTGCACGCCGGCCGGCACGCGGTCTACGGCACGCTCGTGCCGGCCACGCCCGGGCCGGTCGCGGTGAGCCTGGCCGTCGCCGCGGACCCCGACGGGGAGGCGTGAGGAGATGCCCGACAGCTACGTCCACCGGCACGTGGTGACCTTCGACGAGACGAACCTGGTGGGAAACGTCTACTTCGCCCACTACCTGCACTGGCAGGGGCACTGCCGGGAGCACTTCCTGGCCGACCACGCGCCCGGCGTGATGGCCGCGCTGGCCGACGGGCTGGCCCTCGTGACGGTCGACTGCCACGCCGACTTCTACGCCGAGGGCAACGCGTTCGACGAGGTCGAGGTGCGGATGATGCTCGACCGGCTGGACGGCCACCGGATCGGGATGTCCTTCGACTACGTCCGGGTGTCGCCCGGTCCGCCGACGCTGCTGGCCCAGGGCCGGCAGACGGTGGCCTGCATGCGCCGGGGCGGGCACGGCCTGGAACCGGTCGAGGTGCCGGCCGAGCTGCGCCGGGCCCTGAGCCGGTACGCGGTGGTGGCCCGGTGATCGGCATCCTGGGCCGGGGCCGGATGGGCCGGGGGCTGGCCGAGGCGGTCCGGCAGGCCGGCCTCCACCCCCTCCTGGTGCCCGGGCGGGCCGACCCGCGCCGGGTGGCCGACCTGCTGGACCGGGCCGCGCTCGTGGTGCTCGCCGTGCCGTTCCCCGCCGCGGTCGAGTTCCTGCGGGGGCCGGCCGGGCGGCGTGGCCGGGGCCGCACCCTGGTCGACCCGACCAACCCGGTGTTCTGCGAGCCCTCGCTGGTGCCGCTCGGCCGCTCCGGCGGCGAACTGCTGGCCGAACTCGCCGCCGACCGGGCCGGCGGGCCGGACCACCCGGGCGAGGGCTGGCGGGTGGCGAAGGCGTTCAACACGGTGCCCGCCGGGGTGCTGGCCCGGTGCCGGGTCAACGGCCTGCCGGTGTCGCTGCCGGTGGCCGCCGACCATCCGGCGGCGCTGCGGGACGTCTTCGCGCTGGCCCGGGCGCTGGGCTTCGCGCCGCTGGACGCCGGGGGCATCCGGACGGCCCGCCACCTGGAGGCGCTGACCGGGCTGTTGATGGCGGTCAGCGACCGGCAGGGCCTGCGCGGCCAGGTCTCCATCCACATCGGCGTGCCGAGCGGTGAACGGACCGTGTGGGAGCCGGCGTGCCGGGCCGGCTGACCGGGTCAGCCGACCGGGTTGCCGGCGAGCCCGAGCAGCCGCAGGCAGCGCGACATGGCGGCCGGCGGCCCGGAGACCTGCACCGAGCCGGCGAGCACCGCCTCCAGCGGGTCCAGCCGCCGCACCCCGAGCTGGAAGAACGTCTTGGCGTCGGTCTTCACGTGCAGGGTCGGCTCGGGCGCCGCGGTGGGGTGCAGGACCGCCCGGCCGCCCTCCACCACGACGTGGAACTGCTCGCCGTCGACGTCGAAGCCGTAGACCTCGTCGATGCCGGGCGCGCGGGCGTCGTCGAGCATCGCGTCGGTGGCCAGGATGGCCCAGGCCGGCCGGGTCACCGACGCGGCCGGCGGCGGCTGGTGGGCGGCGTAGGTCAGGCCGAAGCGGGCCAGGCTCAGCACCGGCTCCCGCATCCGCTCGCCCAGCTCGGTCAGCGCGTAGCCCGCGGTCCGCCGGTGCGGATCGAGTGGCCGGACCAGTCCCGCTTCGACGAGGAAGCCGAGCCGGTCGGCCAGCAGGTTGGTGCCGATTCCTTGCAAAGCATCGAGGAGTTCGCCGTAGCGACGGGGCCGGATCAGCAGCTCCCGGACGATCAGCAGCGTCCAGCGTTCGCCGAGAACGTCCAGCGCATAGGCCAGTCCGCACTGTTGGTCGTAGGTGCGTCGGTCCTTCAGCAGCCCCATCGCTCGCTCCCTTTCGGGCATCCCATCCCTTCACTATTCCATGGTTCCGGCCACGGAGAGGACCGCCACATGACCGCCCTCGCCAGCTCCACTCCCCGTACCGAACTCACCCCCACCCGGCGCCGCCCGGTCGCCGCGGTCGCCGGCGTGCTCGGCGGCCTGCTGCTCGCCGTGCTCTGGTCCTTCGAGTTCGTCGATCACGTGATCGGCGACAACGTCGCCAACTCGATGCTCGGCACCGACGCCAAGCAGAGCGCCATCGCCGGCTCCGCGGCGGGGGTGGTGTTCGCCTTCGTCTCCGGCTTCGCCGGCACGTTCACCGCCTGCAACATCGCCGTGTTCGGCGCGCTGCCCGACGTCGCCGAGTGCTCGGCCGGCCCGCGCCGCGGCCGGCTCGCCGCCGCGCTCGCCCCGCTCGGCTGGCTGGCCCTCGGGCTGGTGTCGGTGGCGGCGGTGTACGGCTTCGTGGCCGTCCTGATCGGCTCCCGGCTGCCGCAGCTCTCCACGCACACGGTGGGCGACGGCCTTCCGGTCCGGCTGGTCCAGGCATCCGTGGTGTTCGGCGTGATCGGGCTGGCCTTCGCCTGGCTCGGCCTGGCCGCGCTGGGCCTGCTCCCCGACCCGTTCGCCGGCCGGCCGGTGGCCCGGCTGGTGACGCTGGGCGCGCTGGTCGGTGGCTTCCTGGTGGGCCGGCCGTACCCGCTGTTCCACAAGCTGCTGGAGCAGGCGGTGGAGAGCCACAACCCGTTCTACGGGGCGCTCGTGCTGGTGCTCCAGTCGCTCGGCAACGTGCTGATCATGGCGGTGCTGGCCCTGCTGCTGGTGCTCGGCACCCGCGGCGCCTTCCAGCGGTGGCTGTCCCGCCCCGGCCGGGCCGCCCTGCTGGTCGGGGTCAGCCTCCTGGCGCTCGGCGCGTTCCTGGTCTTCTACTGGGACGTCCGACTGCCCGCCATGTTCGGCTACGGCTGGTTCCCGACCATGCCGTGGAACGCCTGATGATCCCCGACGTTCCCCGGCCCGGCGGCGGCCGCCAGCGCCACCGTGCGGAGCAGCCCGAAGCGCGGGCCGTCCGGCCCGGGCCGGCGGTCCAGCAGGGACTCGTCGGCCAGCCGGTCGAGCACGGCCCCGAGCTCGGCCGGCGGGACCAGGTCCGCGCAGCTCGCGGCCGCCTCGTCGAGCGAGAAGCAACGGTCGCCACCGGCGCGCCGGGCCAGCCGGCCCAGGCAGGCCCGGTCGACCGGGGACAGCGTGGCCAGGGTGCGGTGCAGCGCGGCGCGCAGCGACCGGTGGTGCTGCGGATGGCCGCGCCGCTGCGGCCGCAGCTCGTCCAGCGGGTCGTCGACCCGGCGCAGCACCCCGTCGAGGCTGTCGGTGTAGAGGCAGGCGGCGGCGAGCTCGACCGCCAGCGGCAGGCCGTCCAGCCCGCGACAGATCCGGGCCACGGTGACGGCGTCCGCCGGGGAGAGGCGGAAGCCGGGCCGGACCAGCCCGGCCCGGTGCACGAAGAGGCGGACGGCCGGGTTGTCGGGCAGCGCGTCCGGGCTGTCCGTGTCGGGGAGCGGCAGGGGCGCCAGCCGGAACACCGCCTCGTGGGTGAGCCCGAGCCGGCGGCGGGAGGTGACCAGCATGGCCGTACGCGGACAGCGGTGCAGCGCGTGCTCCACCATCTCGCCGGCCCGGGCGCCGAGGTGCTCGACGTCGTTGAGCACCAGCAGCATCCGCTGGTCGCCGACGGCGCGCAGCGGGTCGGCGTTCGGCCCCGGCAGCTCCAGCGTCTCGGCCAGCAGGCGCAGCACCTCGCCGCAGTCCCGCGCCTCGGCGGCGTCGACCGTGGCCACCCCGTCGGGGAACGCGGCGGCGACCCGTTCGGCGACCGCCAGCCCGGTGGCCGACTTGCCGCAGCCGGCCGGCCCGACGATGGTGACGTGCCGGTGCGCGACCAGCAGCGTGGCGCAGCGGGCGACGTCGTCCTCGCGACCGATCAGCGGGCCGATGGCCGGGCCGGGACCGCGCCAGCCGGGCCGCCGGTCGGGTTCCGCCCCGGCCGGGGCGGCCGGGGACGGCGGTTCCACGCCCGGCTCCGGCTCGTCCCCGGCGTGCAGCAGGGCGGCGTACAGCCGGCGCAGCTCCGGGCCGGGCTCCACCCCGAGTTCGGCGCGCAGCCGGGCCCGGACGCTCAGGTAGTGGTGCACGGCGGCGGCCCGCTGCCCGCTGCGGGTGAGCGCCTCCAGGTAGCGGGCCTGCACCGCCTCCTGGAGCGGCTCGACGGCGGCGAGCTGCTCGGCCACCGGCAGCACCACCGACGCCTGGCCCAGGGTCAGCCCCACCGCGACGTGGCGCAGGCCGGCGTCGACCCAGTCGTCGCGCAGCGCGGTGAGGTGCCGGGGGCTGGCCAGCAGGCCGCCGAGGTCGGCCAGGGTCGGGTCCTGCCAGAGGCCGAGCGCCGCGTCGAGCAGCTCGAAGGCCTCGTGCGGAGCGCCGGCCGCCTGCCGGGCGCGGGCCCGGCAGAGCAGCTGCTGGAAGTGCGCCGCGTCGACGCGTTCCGGCGGCACGTCGAGCCGGTAGCCGCCGGGCACCGAGGCGATGACGTTGGTCCGGGCACGTGGCGCGGTG
Source organism: Micromonospora sp. NPDC023966 (assembly GCF_040639095.1). NCBI lineage: Bacteria > Bacillati > Actinomycetota > Actinomycetes > Micromonosporales > Micromonosporaceae > Micromonospora > Micromonospora sp. NPDC023966. The sequence continues at coordinate 24,641 of NZ_JBEZZJ010000032.1, forward strand.
TCCGGCTCCAGCACCTGGCGCAGCCGGGCCACGTACGTCCGGACGAGGTGGTCACCGCTGGCCGGGGCGTCGTCACCCCAGACCGCCTCGGTGAGCGCGCCGAGCGGCACCGGCTGCCCGGGATGCAGGGCGAGGTAGCCGAGGACCGCGCGCTGCCGGGACGGCCCCAACGGGATCTCGGTGGTGTCGCGGAACGCGGCGACCGGGCCCAGAACCCTTATCCGGACAGTGTTTACGGCAGCGCCCATGTCGCCTCCCCCCATCAAGAGGCTATGGGATCTATAGAACCCTGTCCATGACAGTGCGCCACGTTCGGACTACCCAACGCACACCCGTCCCCGTGCAAGGAGGCGTTGATGCTCCCGGAGAACCCCCTCCCCGGCGACCGCCCCGCCGGACTCTCCCGCACCATCCCCCGCCAGTCCCGCCTCGCCATGGCCACCCGTGGCGCGTTGGTGCTGGCCAGCAGCGCCGCGTACCTGCTGCCGGCGGCGGCCGGCGCGGCGGTGCTGCGACCCCTGCGCGGCCGCACCGCGGCGGCCCGCTTCTTCTACCGCCGGCTGGTCCGGCATCTGCAACGGCTCGGGCCGGCGCCGGTCAAGTTCGGTCAGATCATGGGCACCCGGCGGGACCTGCTGCCGCCCCTGCTCTGCGACGAGCTGGGCCGGCTGCACGACCGGGTCCGGCCGATGTCCGGCCGTGAGCTGCGCCGCGCGCTGCGCGAGGCGTACGGCCCGCACCTGGCCCGGCACTTCACCGAGGTCGAGCGGACGGCGCGGGCCAGCGGCAGCATCGCCGGCGTCTACCGGGCCGTCCGGCCGGACGGTCGGGAGGTGGCGCTGAAGCTGCAACGTCCGGGCATCCGCCGCCGGATGGCGCTCGACCTGGCCCTCATCCACGGCGCCGCGGCGCTGGCGGAGAAGCTGCCCCCGGGCCGCGGGGTGCCGCTGGCCGAGCTGACCGGTTTCGTCTGCGCGGCGGTGCTCGGGCAGCTCGACTTCGCGGGGGAGCGGGCCAACCTGGCCGAGCTGCGGCGCAACTTCGCCGGGTCGGACAACGTCTGGATCCCGGCGACGCTGCCCGACCTGTGCCGGCCGACCTGCCTGGCCATGGAGTTCATTCCGGACCTGGTGGCCCGGCCGGTCGCCGAGATCGACCCGGCCCGCCGGCCCCGGCTGGCCGCCCGCACGGTGAGCGCCGTCTACCAGATGCTCTTCCTGGACGGCTTCGTCCACTGTGACCTGCACCCGGGGAACGTCTACTTCAAGGGACCCCGGGTGGTCGTGCTGGACGCCGGGTTCAGCATCCGGCTGAACCCGACCGTACGCCGGCAGTTCGCCGACTTCTTCCTCGGCCTGGCTCTCGGCCGGGGCCGGCAGTGCGGCGAGGTGGTGGTGGACAGCGCCGTCCGGGTGGCGCCGGACGCGGACGTCGAGGGCTTCATCAGCCGGGTGGCCGAGCTGGTCGAGCGGAACACCGGGGTGCCGGCCAAGGAGTTCCAGCTCACCCGCTTCGGCGCCGAGCTGTTCACCCTGCAACGGGACTTCGGCCTGTACGCCGCGTCCGAGTTCGTCTTTCCGCTGCTGTCCCTGCTGGTGATCGAGGGGACCGTCCGCGACCTGGACCCCGACATCGACTTCCAGGCGGCGGCCCGCCCGATGCTGCTGCGCGCCGCCGCCGAGACCGCCCACCTGGCCCCGCAACGCCGGGCGGGCTGACCGTCGCACCCGACTCTCCGAGGAGAAGATCGTGACCGACCGACCGCACACCGACCGCACCGGGCTGTTGGCCAGTTTGAACGGCCGTCACCACCGGACCGCCGTGATGCTGTTCATGCTGGTGGTCCTCGGGCACTGGGCCGAACACATCGCCCAGGCCGTGCAGATCTGGGGGCTCGGCTGGCCGGTGCCCGAGGCCCGCGGCGTGCTGGGCCTGCCGTTCCCCTGGCTGGTCACCTCGGAGTGGCTGCACTATGGCTACGCGCTGGTGATGCTCGTCGGTCTCTGGGCGCTGCGACCCGGCTTCACCGGCCGGGCCCGCACCTGGTGGACGGTGGCGCTGGCCATCCAGTTCTGGCACCACATCGAGCACCTGCTGCTGCTGATCCAGGCCCAGACCGGCGCGCACCTGGCCGGCCGGCCGGCGCCGACCAGCGTGCTCCAGTTCTGGTTCCCCCGCGTCGAGCTGCACCTGTTCTACAACGCGGTGGTGTTCCTGCCGATGGTGGTGGCCATGTACCACTACCTCCGGGACTCCGGTCGCCGGTCCACCGCGACCGCGCCGGACCGGGCCGCGCCGCACCGGGTGCCGGCATGACGCCAGCGGTTCCCCGCCGGGGCGCGGCGCTGCGCCGCGTCCCGGCGGTGCTGGTGCTGCTGATCGGCGCGGTGGTGCTGCTCCGGCCGCTGTTCCGGGCCCCCGAGGACCCGGTGGTGGCGGCCACGCCGGCCCGCGGGGCGGTGCTCGCCACCGCCCCGCCCGCCGTGGAGCTGGCCTTCGGCAGCCGCCCCCGCCGGGGCGACGCGCACGTCACGGTCACGGCCGCCGCCGGGCAGCGGGTCGACCGGGGCGCCACCACCGTCCAGGGCACGGGGGTACGCGAGACGCTGCCCCCGCTCGGCGAGGGCTGGTACGTGGTGGCGTACCACGTGACCCTCGCCGACGGCTCCGAGCCCAGCGGCGCGTACGCCTTCGCGGTCGGCCGCCCGGCGGGTCCGCCGCCCCCGGTGGACGCCGGGGCGGCGGCTCCGGCGGCGGCCGAGGGCCACGCCGGGCACGCCGGGCCGCCCGATCCGCTGACCCTGGTGGCGCTGGGCGCCAACGCCGTGGTGCTGGTGGTGCTGGGCGCCCGGCTGGCCTGGTGGCGACGCCGCCGGCGGTCCTGATGGGTGCCCACCGCCGGCGCCGCCACCGTGGCCTACCGGCTCCAGCCGTGCGGGCCGGCGTCGACCCGCTGGCCGTTCCCGGTGCCGTTCAGGTCGGCCGGGATGTCCAGGTCCCGTCCGGGCGGCGCCGCCGGGAACGAGTCCCCGAACGCCCGCTGGCAGAGCAGCGCGGCCCGGCCGAACGCGCCCACCCAGTAACCGGTGAGGATCTTGCGTTCGTCCAGCGGCGGGGCGATCGTGCTCAACGCTTCCCAGTTGGAGTGGAAGACCTGGATGATGCTGCCGCCCAGCCCGGCCGGCTCGATCCAGAGGTGCCCCTCCAGCTCACCGGGCCAGCCCGGCCGCCGGAGGTTGAACTCGAGCCGCGGCAGGTACGACGGGAACTGCTGGTACGCCTCGACGTGCCGGGTGACCTTCATGGTGGCCACCCCGCTGGCGTCGCCCAGGATCAGGCCGACCTCGCTGCCGGCGTCCAGGCTGCCGCTGGTGCGGCTGAGCCAGAACTGGGTGGCCGGGGTCGAGGTGAGCAGCCCCCAGACCTCGAAGGTGGTGCCGGGCAGTTCGGTCTGCACGTAGGGGCCCATCCGGCGCCACGGCCAGCGCCACGGCACCCCGGTGCGGATGAAGTCGGCGAGTTGGTCGAGGATGCCGGGCCAGCCCATGCCGTTCCAGGACCGCCAGTCCGAGGGCGGGTTGAACGCCTCCTCGACGACGGTGACCTGGGTGCCGTGCGGGGTGGCGGTGAGCTGCCAGGTCACCTCGGTGGCCGGACCCACCCCCACCCAGCGCCAGAGGTACGACAGGCGGCCCTCGCCGCCGGAGGCCGGCTCCCGCACGTCGCGGATCCGGCAGAAGAAGAACTCCCCGTCCTCGAAGTCGAGGATCGCCTCGCCGTCGGCGGTGGCCCACCCGCCCCGGCAGACCGCGAGCCACTGCGCGACCTGCTCGGGATCGGTGAGCGCCGACCAGACCCGGTCGGCGGGCGCGGGGATGTGGACCTGGCTGACCAGCCGCTCCCAGCGGTCCTGGGCCAGCGGATAGCCGCCGTTGCGGTGCAGCAACGGGAAGTCATCGGGCTCGACCCCGGTGAAGCCCGGTCGGGGCTCCAACCGGGGAGCGGGTGCGCTCCGGTCGTCCACGGGCATGCCAACCTCCGACTGTGGTCGCTCCTTCGGGTTGCCGCGCCCCGCCCCTGGGACCGGGCGGGGCGGTCGCGCCGGTGCGGGAGACCGGCCGGAGCCGGCCTCCCGCACCGCGGGGAATCACATCTGGTCGGGCTGCAGGTAGCCGCCCATGTTGAACCGGAGGCTGGTCAGGTACGCGACCGGCTGACCGTCCGGGTCATTGACGTCGAGCAGCGGCATCATCCGGTAGATCTGCCCCTTGCCCGGGGCGCCCGCCGGCGGGATGCTGCGCACGTCGTCGATGGTCAGGATGATCGGCTCGCGGTTCATCAGCTTCAGCCCGAGCTTCGGCATGTCGAAGATCGCGCCGACCGCCATCCGGCAGGCCTTGGCCGACGGCCCCTCACCCGCGTACGGGTCGAACGGGGTGCGGATCTGGCCGGCGGAGAGGCAGTCCGGGTTGAGCGTGACGGTGATCTTGCCGAGCTCCTCGCACTCACCGACCATCTTCATCTCGATGAGGTTGGTGTAGACCTCGGCGTCGGCCCAGTCACCCGAGGTGGACGGCGACCGGACCACCCGCACCCAGCCGTCGAAGGCGACGGTGTACTCGCCCACGCCCGGCACCGCGAAGGTGTCGATCGAGTTGATGCCCAGGTTGTCGATGCCGGGCTCCGGCGGGGTCCACGGGACGACCGGGGCGCCGGCGTAGACGTTCGGCACGCCCTCGGTCTGGACCGGGCGACCGAAAAGAACGCTCTTGGTGCTCATCTCTGGTGTCCTCTTCCTTCGTTACGGCAGCAGGGTGGTGTGGTCGCAGCAGGTCAGGCCGGGCTGGTCCGCCACGCCGTCCTGGTTCATGTCGATCTCGCCGTCGACGGTCGAGTAGACGTCGCGGGAGTTCATGTCGATGACCCCGTCGCCGTCCCAGTCGTTCAGCTTCCCCTTGAAGGTGCCGAAAATGAACGCGTTGGTCATGTGGCCGATCTCCGGGTCGTGCAGGGTGGAGAGCACGCCGTTGCCCGGCTGGAGGATCTCCTCCATGGAGCGGCCGGCGATCCGGGCCAGGTTGATGTAGCCCCAGCCCTGGAAGCGACCACGCACGTAGCGGATGGCCGCCTCGTCGTGGATCTGGAACTTCGGGTCGAGGTGCCAGGTGCCGTACCGGGCGAAGCCGATGTTGGCCTGGCGGGTGCCCTCGCTCGGGTCGTCGGCGTGGCCGGACTTGAAGAACGTCCGGGGCACCAGCGACTCGAAGAAGAAGTTCCCCCGGTCCCGGCGGGTGCGGTCGGTGAACCCGCGGAACAGGTAGTTGTCGCAGTGCGGCGAGCCGTCGGCGTGCAGCCCGTCGATGGTCTTGGCGATCACGAGCTGCCGCTCGCGGGTCGCCACGTTCGGGCAGGCGTGCGCCTGGCCGTAGATCCGGGCCAGGCCCTGCGGGGCCAGCGAGATCTTGCCCCAGTGCTGGTTGGAGTCGTCCAGCCGCACGTACAGGTCGCAGTGGATCAGCAGGTAGATGGTCTCGTCGAAGGTGCGGCCCGCGGTGAACTTGCCGGCCCGGCCGTCGAACGCCGGGTCACCCGTCTGCAGCTCGCTGCGGAACAGGTGCGACCACTCGGCGATCTCCGGGTCCGCGTCCTTGGCGAACTTGCTGAGGCTGGCCACCGCGTGGGCGCCGCCCAGCTTCTCGATGGCCCACAGCGCGTCCCAGCGGACCTCGCGGTTGGGGTCGTGCAGCACGGCCTGGCCGAGCAGCTCGATCGCGTCCGGCAGGTCGCGGTCGGCGTACTCGAACAGGGCCTGCTCGCGCATGGCCGCGTCGGGGTGGTTCAACGCGGCGTCGCGCAGTTCCTGGTTGGTGCGGTTGTCCAGCCGGACCGCGACCTTGTTCAGCGCGTATCCGAAGTCGCTCGCCCAGGCCGCCGGGTCACCGGCGACGAAGCGCGGGTCCATCGCCGGCAGCGTGGTCCGGTAGGAGAAGTTGAGCGCGTCGCGCTGGTCCGCGGTGAGGGCGTCCAGGTTGACCGGGGCGGCCTCGGCCGGGACCGCCTCCTCCCACGCACCCTGGGCACCCTCGGCGAGTGCACCCGGCGACTTGTTGCAGAGATCGATTGCCATTGCTGCCTCCTTCGGCGCTTTCTGGCCTGTGCCTCGACGCTAGGGCTTCCGCCTTCCCTATATTTCTTTCAAGTTGCTCAGCCTTCTGATTGCTTCAAGACCACGATCGATATATCTTTATGAAGTTGCTGAGTGGAAGGTGCCCCATGTCACCTGAGCCCCTCTCGCGCCCCTCCCGGATCGCCCTGCGGGCCCTGCGGCCCACGCCCACCCCCGTCCGGCCCACCCCCCGCGCGGCCCGCTGGCGAGTGACCGGACCCGCCGACCATCCCCTCGTCCGGCACCTGCGCCGGCAGCCCTATCCGGCGGCCGGACCCGAGGTCGACGTGCTGGTCCTCGACGGACGGTGGCCGGCGGGCGGTGCCGGTGGGCTGCTCGACGCCTACCAACGGGCCGCCGGGCGGCAGCTCACCCTGGTCCACAACGGAGCCGGCGGCGGCAGCCTGCTGCGCGGGCTCGCCGCCGGGGACGGCCGGGCGATCGGCACCGTCGCGCTCGGCGAGCCCACCCCGGCGGCGCTGCGCCGGGCCGCCGGACTGCTCGCCGCGCCGGCCGCCGGCGACGAGCTCACCGTGGCCGCCGACGGCACCGTCCACACCCTCGGCTGGCAGGCCGCCCCGCTGCCCGGCCGGGCGCCGCGCTTCGCCGGGGCCACCGTCCTGGTCACCGGTGGGCTGGGCGGGCTCGGCAGCCGCCTCGCCGTCGCGCTGGCCGTCGCCGGCGCCGTCCCGGTCCTGCTCGACCTGCGTACGCCGGACGACGCCCCGCCCGACGTCAGCCGGATGCTCGCCGTGCTGCGCCGGCGCTGCCCGCGGGCCCGGCTGCTCACCGTGGACCTCACCGACCCGGCGGCGGCCAGCGCGGCCCTGGCGAGGCTGCGGCCCACCGCGATCGTGCACTGCGCCGGCCGGATCGCCGGCGGCACCGGGAAACGGCTCGGCCCCGCCGAGGTCGACACGCTGGTCGCCGCGAAGGTCGCCACCCTGGAGACGGTGCTCGCGGCGGTCCGCACCAAGCGACTGCGGGCGGTGCTCACCTTCGGCTCGCTCACCGCGCACGGCGCCCACCCGGGGCTCGCCGGCTACGCCCTCGCCAACGAACTGCTGCACCGGGCCACCGCCCGGTACGCCGCCACCCACCCCGCGGTCCGCTGCTGCACCGCCGAGTGGTCGCTCTGGTCCGGCGCCGGGATGGCCCGCCAGGTGGCCCGGGTCGCCGCCCGGCAGCTCGGCATGGTGCCGGTGCCGGTGGCCACCGGGGTTGCCGCGGCCGCCAGGCTGCTCGCCGTGCTGGTCGACGCCCCGCCCGACGAGGACCTGCCCGACTCGCTGCTCGTCTGCGGCGAGCGCCCCGGCACGCAGGGCGCCTGGTCCGGGCGGCCGGAGGGCGTACCCGGGGTGGACGCCGCCCTGGTCGTGCCGGCCGGCGGCGACCTCGACCGGGCGATGCGCGCGGTGGCCGAGGCGGCGGCCGGTGGCGCCGCGTTGATCCCGGACGGGACGGCCGGCCCCGGCGCCCCGCTGCTGGTCCGGGCCACGGTCACCGGCGACGGCGTGGAGTGCGTGGTCCGCTCCGGGGCCGACCCGGACGGGCCGGCGCTGCGCAGCTCCCGCTACCGGCTGCTGCCTGCCGGCACCTGAGACATCCGGTCCGCCCGCTCCTGAGAGAGGTGAGAACGATGCCCGACGGATATCTGAAACTGCCCGACGACTGGGTGCGCGTGATGGTCAGCGTGCCGGCCCCGATCGACGAGGTGTGGGAGGCGGTCACCGACCCGCGCCGGGTCGCCCAGTGGTTCGGCCACCTGTCCGCGCCCATGACGACCGGGGCGAGCACCCGGGTGGACTTCGGCGACGGCGACTTCTTCGACATCGAGGTCGACCACGTCGAGCCGCGCGACCGCCTGCTGTTCCGCTGGAGCTTCCTCGGCGTCGGCCCGGAGTGCCAGGTCGGCTGGACGCTGACCGGCGGGGCGGCGGCCACCACGCTGACCGTGGACGACAGCTGCCCCGGCCGTCCCGGGTCCGAGGTGGCCCAGCTCAAGGCCGGCTGGCTGGACTTCGTCGGCCGGCTGGCCCGCTATCTGGAGACCGGCCGCCCCTCCCGCTACGAGTGGCGACAGGAGATCGACGGCAGCGTGGTCCTGCCGAACGGCTCCTGGCACCCGCTGCGTGAGGAGACGGTGGTCGACTGGCTCCCCATCGCCACCGACGGCGCCGGCCCCGGCTGGTTCTTCGTGGTCGACGAGGAGGGGCCGCGCCGGTTCACCCTCCGCGACTGGCAGCTCGACCGGGAGCGGACGCTCGATTTCGCGATCGAGATCCCCGCCGCGCGTACGGTCACCGTCTGCCAGGTCCGGACCGAACCGGGCGAGCGGGGCCGCACGCTCTCGGTCTCGCACCAGGGTTGGCACCGGCTCGGTCTCAGCGACCTGCAGGAACGGACGCTGCGACACCGGTTCGCCGCCACCTGGACGGCCGCGCTCGCGCTGGCCGAGGAGTGCGCCCGGACCCGGCAGGAGCTGCCGTGACCGCCATGGCCCACGACCGCGCCGCGGTCCGGGGCGACCGTACCGAGCCGGCGCACCGGCCGGGCCGGTCGACCGTCCTCCAGCAGCACCGCGAGGCGGTCTCCCGGGTGATCCGGGCGATGCGGGACCGGCTCGACGAGCCGTGGACCCTGTCCCGGCTCGCCCAGGTGGCGTACCTCAGCCCGTTCCACTTCAGCCGGGTGTTCCGGCTGGTCACCGGCACCCCGCCGGGGCGGTTCCTGTCCGCGCTGCGGATGGCCGAGGCGCGCCGGCTGGTGGTCTCCAGCCGGATGAACGTCACCGACATCTGCACCACCGTCGGATACAGCAGCCTGGGCACCTTCACCACCCAGTTCACCGAGCAGATCGGGGTCGGGCCGGGCCGGCTGCGCCGGCTGGACGCCGCCCACGGGGGCCGGCCACTGGAGCACGTGGTCGCCGCCGACACCGAGCCGGCGGAGGAGGACGAGGTGCCTGGGGGCGTGGTCACCGGCACCGTGCAGACCCCTGCCGAGGACGCCCGGCTGGTGCTGCTCGGGCTCTTCCCCACCCCGTTGGCGCAGGGCCTCCCCGTCGCCTGCACCAGCGTCACCGGCGACGGCCCGTTCGCCCTCACCGGCGCGCCCGAGGGCACCTGGCATTTGCTGGCCTGCGCGCACCCGGAGGCGGTCACCGTCGGCGAGGTGCTGGCCGGCGCCCGCGATCCGGACGTCTGGGTCGGGGTGGCCGACGCGCCGGTGGTGGTCCGCCCGGGGCGGACCACCGGCCCGCTGGCCGTGCGGCTCTCCCCGGCCCGCCCCATCGACCCGCCGATCCTCACCGGACTGCCGGTGCTTCCTCTCGCCGCCCGGTCGTGAGCCGGGACGCGTCCGCGGTGGCCTCCCCTGCCCGGGAGGCCACCGCGTCCGGTGCGGGGGTGTCAGGCGTGCGGGGTGGGCGCCGGGCCGCCGACCCGCTGGAAGTCGACGTCGGGGCTGATCCCGCGCACCGTGCCCTCCACCACCAGCAGGGACATCAGCGGGAAGGCGAAGTCGGAGGCGGCGTAGATGCCGTACCGCTGCTGGAGGTCGTACACGCCGTTGCCGAAGACCGACATGTCGAACTCGTTGTCCGGGCCGGCGGTCCGGGCCACCAGCTCCGCCACGTCCCGGACGAAACCGTCCCGGTCCAGACCGGCGCCGGCGTTCACCGCGCTGGCCAGCACGATCTCCCCGCACCGCCGGCCGTCGCCGGCCCCCAGGCGGGCGAAGAACTCGCCGATCGCCGCCCGTACGTCGTCGGGCAGCTGGACGCAGTAGCCGGCGTCGAGGACGACCACCCGCTCGTCGCGGGTCAGGTAGAGGTTGCCCGGGTGCAGGTCGCAGTGGACGAAGCCGGCGCCGAAGAAGAGCCGGTGCACAGCCGCCAGCACCACCTCGGCGAGGTGCGCCCGCACCCGCGGGTCGAGCAGCTCGACGGTCCGCCCGTCCAGGTCGGGCAGGTACTCGAAGACCAGGCAGTTCGACGCCGACCGGTCCCGGTGCAGCCGGGGCACCCGGACCTCCGGCAGCTCCGCCAGCTCGGCGCGGAGCCGCTCGCTGTTCTCCGCCTCCCGGCGGAAGTCGAGCTGGCCGAGGATCGCCGCGCTGAGGTAGCCGACCAGGTCGGCGATGGGCATGCCCCGCATCTTCGGCGCCCGCGCGGCGAGCCGCGCCATCAGCTCGATCAGCCGCAGGTCGGCCCGCATCCGGTCGTCGATGCCCGGTCGCTTGAGCTTCAGCGCCACGACGGTGCCGTCGTCCAGCACCGCCCGGTAGACCGAGGCGATGCTGCCGCTGGCCAGCGGCTCCGGGTCCACCGAGCGCAGCACCAGCCGCGGCTGCTCCGCCCGGGCCCGGCGCAGCGCCTCGCCGGCCGCCGCGGCGGACATCGGCGGCACCTCGTCGAAGAGGGTGCCGAGCCGGGCGCAGAGCGCGGGCGGCAGCGCGTCCCGGCGGGTGCCGGCGATCTGCCCGAACTTGACGAAGGTCGGGCCCAGTCGTTGCAGCGCCCGCACCATTCCCCGGTACCGGCGATCGGCCGCCGCCGCCGGCCCCCGGGTCACCCGCAGCACGAGGGACGCCGGCAGGGTCCGCAGCGCCTCCCCGGCCGCCACGGCGACGATGGCCAGCACCCGCAGGAACATCCGCAGCGACATCGGTCACTCCTCACTCGAAGGCGAACATCTCCGCCATCTGCCGCAGCCGGGGGCCGGCCGGGGCGCGGCGGATCATCTGCTCCCGGATCCAGCAGGCCACCGGGTTGCTCCACTGGCCGACCCGGCCGAGCATCCGGGCCTGGCGGGTCAGGCCGTCGGCCCGGCGCCGGCGCGCCGCCTCGTAGCGGGGCAGCGCCCGGACCACGTCGTGGTCGCGCAGGCAGCGGCCCAGCACCACGGCGTCCTCGAGCGCCTGGCAGGTGCCCTGGCCCAGGTTCGGGGTGCTCGGGTGGGCGGCGTCGCCGACCAGGACCACCCGGCCGGCGCTCCACCGGGGCACGGACGCGCGGTCGTAGATGTCGGTGACCAGGATGTCCTCGTCGGGGGTGGCGGCCAGCACCTGCGGGATCGGCGCGTGCCAGCCGTCGAACCGGGCCGACCAGACCCGGCGCGGCAACTGCTCGCCCCATCCCCGGCGCAGCGGCAGGGTGGCGAACCAGTACGCCCGCCCCTCCGGCAACGGGAAGAGCCCGAACTGGGCGGCCCGCCCCATGGTGAGCAGGCCCGGCGCGGCGCCGAGGTCGTATCGGGCGATGCCCCGCCAGACCGGGTAGCCGGCGTAGCGCAGCGGGTCCGCGCCGCCGCCGAGAAGCTGGCGGCGGATCGTCGAGCGGAGCCCGTCCGCGCCGACCAGGAGGTCGCCCTCCTCGGTGCCGCCGTCTTCGAAGAGCGCGCGCACCCGGTGGCCCGCCTCGGTCCACCCGACGCAGCGGGCGCCGGTGCGCAGCATCCCGGGGGAGAGTTGGGCGCGCAGCGCGTCCACCAGGTCGGCGCGCAGCAGCGCCAGGCCGCGGCCGGCGAAGCGTTCCGCCATCACCGGCCCCGGCACGTCGTCGAGGATCCGCCCGTCGGCGGCGCGGATCTGGTTGCCGTCGGCCGGGCAGCCGGCCGCCCGGACCGGCTTGTCGGCGCCGACGGCGGCGAGCGCGGACAGCGCGTTCGGCCAGAGGGTGAGGGCGACCCCGGACGGCCCCTCGTCCGCGGAGCGTTCGAAGACCACCGCGTCCCAGCCCGCATCCCGCAGGGCGAGCGCGGTCGCCAGGCCGGCCGGTCCGCCGCCGACGACGAGTGCCCGTCGAGTCGTCATGTCGCCGCCTTTCCGCCTCATCTGCCGAAACGGTAGAGCGACGGGCCGATGGGCCGGTTCTCGCCGATTGCTGTTCCGTTTCCGGGGCCGGAAAGACAGCAACACCGGATAAGGGAATGGGCCGGCCGCGGGCGAGGATCGATGGGTGATCCCGGGTGCCGCGGCGGCCCGGTACGACCCATCTATTCGGAGGTTGCGGTGTCAGCACCTGACAACAAGGCCGTCGTGCGGCAACTCATCGACGCCTGGAACAACGGCGACATCAACGCCCTGATGACCTTCTGGTCCCCGACGATGGTGCACCACGGCCGGGCCGGCACCATCAGCGCCGACGACACCGCGGCCGAGATGCGGCGGTTCCTCGACGCCTTCCCCGACCTGCGCATGGAGCTGCACAGCATCGTCTCCGAGGGCGAACTGGTGGCCACCCGGATGACCGTGCACGCCACCCACACCGGCGCGTACATGGGCATCCCGCCGACCGGCCGCCCGGTGAGCTGCGCCCTCATGGGGCAGCTGCGGATCGTCGACGGCGTCGTGGTCGACCACTGGGGGGTGGCCGACGCGCTCGGCATCCTCGTGCAGATCGGAATGCTGCCGTCCGAACTGTCCAACGCCTTTTCCTGAGCAGCCGGGCAATTTCGAGGAAACGGAGAGACCGACATGACCGGACACCACCCGGATCTGGCGCAGCGCAAACGCGAGTTCGAGGAGACCGTGCGGAATTTCCGCAAGGCGGTGCTGTTCGACTACGACCTCACCGCGGTGCAGCACGTCCTCGCGCCGGGCTTCGTCGACCATTTCGCCCCGCCGTGGGACCCGCCGAGCCGCGACGGCGTGGCGCACCGGTTCGACCACGCGAACCAGGTGCTCACCACCCGCAAGGTCGAGGTGCTCGTGTCGGTGTGCGAGGGCGACATCCTGGCCCAGGCCATCCTGCTGCACTTCGAGCACACCGGCCCGTTCATGGGCATCCCGGCGACCGGTCGCCGGTTCGAGATCGGCGGGTCCAACACCTTCCGGTTCGAGAACGGCAGGATCGCGGAGCACTGGGGCGTCTTCGACGTCGCGAAGATCCCCGACCTGCTGGCCGGCGAGCCGGGCGCGACCGGCGGCTGGTCGTCCATGTGGGACCGCGAGGAGATCGGCACCGCCGGCAAGGGCTGACGACCCGCCACCCCGATGGGCCCCGCCGGCGATCCGGCGGGGCCCACGTCATGGGTACGGCTCGACGCGGCAACGAGGAGACCCGGGCGTATGCCCGGGTCTCCTCGTCGGTCCCGCCCGTCAGCCGGCCCGCCACCCGCCCGGTGGCGGCGCGGCGGCCCGCTGGAAGACGGCCGCGTGCTCGCGGGCGAAGTCGCCCAGCGACCGGGGTTCGGCGCCGGTCAGCCGCCGCACGGTGTCGGTGACCGCCTGGACCCGGCCGGCGGCGATCAGGTCGTTGAAGACGGCCACGTCCTCGGCGTACCACTCCTCGGCGCCGAACTGCCGCAGCATGGCGGCCACCTGCTCGCGCGGCACCGCCAGGTGGCGCACCGGAATCCCGGTCGCCTCGGCCAGCACCTTCGCCGTGTCGTCGAACGAGAGCGCCTCCGGCCCGGACAGCGCCAGCGTCTGGTTGCGCGCCCAGTCGGGGCAGTCGGTGAGCACCGCCGCCGCGGCGGCCGCCACGTCCCGCGCGTCGACCATCGCCACCCGGCCGTCCCCGGCCGAGCTGCGGATCGCGCCCCCGGCCACCATCCCGAACAGGTTCTGCATGAAGAACGCCAGTTGCAGGACGGTGTGGTCGACCGCGGAGTTCACCAGCAGCGCGTTCGCGTCGCCCTGCCAGACGCCGTGGCGCAGCGGCGACTCCCGGCCGGCGTCCAGCACCGACAGCTTCACCACGTGCCGCACCCCGGCCCGTACCGCCGCGTCGATCGCGTTGCGCTCCTGGGTGAGCTGCCCCCGGCTGGTCGCGGTGAGCACGAACAGCCGGTCCACCCCGGCCAGCGCGGCGTCCAGCTCGGCCGGCCGGTTCAGGTCGCCGGCGACCAGTTCCGCGGTGTCACCGAGCTTCTCCCGGGCGCGCTCGACGTCGCGGACCAGGGCCCGGGGCCGGAAGCCGGCCGCGGCGACCAGCCGGACCAGCTCCGACCCGACCCGGCCGGTGGCCCCGGTGACCAGGATCGTCCCGCTCATGCCGACTCCTGGTGGTTCTCGACGGTGACGTCCTTCTCCGGCAGCTCACCGGTTAGCAGGTAACGGGTGGTCAGCTCGTTGACCACGGGGTGCCCGCCGAACGGGAAGAGCTTGTGGCAAGCCGTGTCGGCGGCCAGCACCAGCCGGCTGTTCTCCGGCAACAGCTCCCGCAGGCGCCACGCCCCGACCGCCCGGGTGAAGATGTCCGCCTCGGACTGCACCAGCAGGATCGAGCGGGCGCTGTTGCCCGGCCCGATCTCGGTCAGCGGCTCCAGCGGGGAGGTCGGCCAGAAGGCGCCGGCCTTCACCGAGGCCAGGGTGCGCCCGATGAACGGCAGCTCCTCGCCCACACTCGCCATCTCCGCCTCGTACGTGTCCAGGTCGCGCGGCCAGCTCGACTCCCCGCAGAGGATGGCGAGCTGACCGGCCGGGGTGCTGTCCTGGCGCTGGTTGACCAGCCCCATCAGCTCGCCGACCGCCGGGCCGGGCACCGGCTCGCCGTGCACCGCGGCCTTCAGCACCGTGCCGAGCAGCGGGTACGTGCGGTCCGCGGTCAGCATCACCACGGTGAAGAACTCCAGCGCGAACCGGTCCAGCGGCATCGGCAGCCCGGGCACGGCCAGCGGCTCCCGCCCGGCCCGCTCCAGCAGCTCGTCGTAGCGGGACCGGACCGCCGCCGCGGTGTCACCCAGGCGCAGCTCGCCGTCGCGCGCCGCGGCCCAGCCGCACCAGCGGTTCACCGCCGCCTCGGTGCTGGCCGCGACGTTGAGGAAGAGCCCGCGCCAGGGCCAGTCCGGGCTGAGCACGCTGTCCAGCACCACCCGCTCGGCCCGCTCGCCGAACAGCTGGGTGTAGACCGCGCCCAGGTACGTCCCGTACGACCAGCCGAGGTAGGAGATCCTCTCCTCGCCGAGGGCGGCCCGGACGACGTCCATGTCCCGGGCCACGTTGCGGGTGCTGGCGTAGGGCAGCAGGTCCAGCGCGACGTCGGCGACCTTGGCGGCCACCTTGGACTGGAACCGGATCTCCTCGGTCAGGCTCTGCGGCCGGTGGAAGACCCAGAGCCGCTCCTCGGGCGTCCAGTCCACCTCGATCGGGTGGCTGTCGCCGCTGAACCGGTGGTCGAAGGCGACCAGGTCGAAGCGGTCCAGCACCTCGGTGGGGAGCGCACCCACGAGCTGCCCGATCAGCGGGATGCCCCGGTTACCCGGGTCGTCGGGCGCGATCATCAGCACCCCGATCCGCCGCCCGGGGTCGCCGGCCGGCCGGCGGGCCACGGCGATCTCGATGGTGCGCCCGGCGGGATCCCGGTAGTCGAGCGGGACGGTGACCCGGGTGGTCTCCGCCCCGGCCTCGCCCTCGGCCGGCTGCCAGGTCAGCCGCTGCCGGTGGTAGCCGGCCAGGTCGCCCCCGGCCGGCCCGTCGCTGGTCGGGGTACGCAGAACATCGGCGGACATGTGACGTTCTCCCTTCGTCGCCGCGGCTGGCCGGTCAGGCCCGGAGCTCGTAGAGGGTGTTGAACGGGCTGGGCTCCAGCAGCTTCTCGACGCTGGCGAAGCCGGCCTCCTCGCACAGCCGGCGCAGCAGCGCGGGCGGCAGCCCCATCAGCCCGGCCGGGTCGGCGGCGCCGGTCGCGAGGCCCTGCGGCACGTGCTGGAGGGTGCTGATCGCGTAGAGCATGCTGCTCACCGGCCCGGCGTTGGCCAGCGGCACGTCCTCGCCGTTGGTGGCCAGCAGCAGGAACACCCCGTGCGACTGGAGGGAGCCGCGGATCCGGCGCAGCAGCGCGGCCGGGTCCGGCGCCTCGTGCAGCACGTCGATCGCCAGCACCAGCGCCAGTCCGTCGCCGAGGTCCTCGGCCGGGTCGGCGGTACTGAACCGGATCCGGTCCGCCACGCCGGCCGCGGCCGCCTCGGCGCGGGCCCGGCGGACGTTGATCTCGACCGGGTCGTACCCGACGAGTTCCAGCTTCGGGAACGCCTGGGCGAGCAGGATCAGCGCCCGGCCGTCGCCGCAGTGCACCTGCGCCACCCGGCCGCCGACGGTGAGCTGCTCGGTGAGGCCGTCCACCGCGACCACCCACTGCGGGACGAGCACCTTGCCGAGCCGGTTGGCGTCCTTGTGCCAGACGGTCTCGAACAGCTCCGCCGGGTACTCCTCGGGGTGCAGCCCGGAGCCGGTGCGGAAGCCCTCGATCACGCCGTCCAGCACCGCCGACAGGGCGGGCATCAGCCGGGCCATGTCGCCGAGGTAGAACGGCCCGTTCTCGTCGCCGAGCGCGGCGGCCGGGCCGGGCGGCAGGGCGTACCGGCCCTCGGCGTCCCGGGTCAGGTAGCCGGCGCTGGCCAGGGCCAGCGCCCACTCGCGGACGTACCGCTCGTGGTTGCCGGTGCGGCGGGCGAGTTCCCCGGCGGTGGCCGGCCCCGAGCGGGCCAGGTCGGCGAAGAGGCCGAGCCGGCTGCCGAGGGCGCACATGACGACCACGCCGGCCGCCGACACGTCGGCGAGGAAGCGCTGCATGAAGGCCATCAGCGCGGACATGTCCAACTGCCCCGGCGGGCCGGGCGGCTGCTGGGCTTCGGAGGTCAGGGTGGGCTGGTTCACGGTGATCACCTCGGAGGGGAGGGGGCTCGTGGCCGGTCGGTCGGGGCGGGCAGGGTCACCAGTGCACGGGGATCTCGCCCGGGGTCCGGAACGCGGGCACCGGCAGCCACCGGAGCTGGTCCTCGGGCACCGCCAGCCGCAGGCCCGGGAAGTCCCGGGCCAGGCCGGCGAGCAGGGCGGTCAACTCCATCCGACCGACCGGGGCGCCGAGGCAGTGGTGGATTCCCTGGGCGAAGGTCAGGTGCGGGTTGCGCCGCCGCGCCAGGTCGATCCGGTCCGCGTCGGGGAAGACCGCCTCGTCGAAGTTGGCGGCGTTGAACGAGGGGATCACCGGGTCGCCGGCCGGGATGGTCACGCCGGACAGCTCCACGTCGGCCACCGCGATCCGCACCGAGCCGAGGCCGCCGCCGGCGGACTGGGAGTGCCGGAGCAGCTCCTCGACGGCGGTCGGCACCAGCTCCGGCTCGGCGTGCAGGGCCGGCAGCCGGGCCGGGTCGCGCAGCAGGTTGAGCACCAGGTGCACGATCTCCGCGGTGACCGGCTGGTCGCCCGCACCGATCAAATCGAAGACCAGCGCGACCAGTTCGTGGTCGGCGAGCTGGTCGTCGCCGGTCGGGGCCACCAGGTCGCTGAGCGCGTCCTCGGCCGGCTCCTTGCGCCGGCTTCCGATCAGCCCGGCCAGGTACTGCTGGAGGCCGCCCATCGCCGCCATCTGCTCGTCCAGCGGGACGGCGCCGAAGCTGAACGCGGTGCGGATCCAGCCGGCGAACGGCTCGTACTCGTCGTCCGGCACCCCGAGCACGGTGGCGACCACGGCCAGCGGCAGCGGCCGGGCCACCGTGGCGAGCAGGTCGGCCGGCTGGTCCGCCGCGGCCAGCCGGTCCAGGTGGGCGGCGACGACCCGGTCGACCCGGGGCCGCAGCCGTGCCAGCCGGGCCGGGTCGAAGGCCCGGGCGGCCAGCCGGCGGACCCGGGTGTGGTCCGGCGGGTCGAGGTAGAACAGCGACGGCAGCGGCGGGATGGGGGCGAGCCGGGGCGCGTCCGGGCCGGTCAGCGCGCGGCGACTGAAGCGCTCGTCGCCGAGCACGGTGAGCACGTCGGCGTGCCGGGTGACCAGCCAGGCCCGGTCACCGGTGGGCAGGACGACCTGGGTCACCGGCTCCTCGGCCCGGAGCCGGGCGTACTGCGGCGGCGGCAGGCAGGGGTCGTCCTGCGGGAACGGGAAGGTGGCGTGGCGGGCGCCGGTCGCCTCGGACTGGGTGCTCATGCTGCGGCCTCCATGGTCGGATCGGTTTCTGGCCCCGCCGGATCACCAGGTGACCGGCAGCGCCCGCAGACCTCGGACGAATCCCTCCGTGCTCCAGGCCAGCTCCGCCTCCGGTACGGCGAGCGCCAGCTCCGGGAACCGGTCGAGCAGCCGCCGGACCAGCTCCTGGAGCTCGATCCGGGCGACCTGTGAGCCCAGACAGGCGTGAATGCCGTGGCCGAAGGCGAGGTGCAGGTTCGACTCCCGGTCGAAGTCCAGCTCGTCCGGGTGGTCGAAGGCCCGCGGGTCGCGGTTGGCGACCGAGGAGAACGGGAAGACCGTCTCCCCGGCCCGGATCAGCACGTCGCCGAGCTGCACGTCCTCGGTGGCCACCCGGGGGAAGACCCCGTGCGCGGTCTGCACCGGGATGTAGCGGAGCAGCTCCTCCACGGCGGCGGGCACCAGCTCCGGCCGCTTGCGCAGCTCGGTCAGCTCGTCAGGGTGGGTCAGCAGGGTGTGGACCAGGTTGCCGATCTGTTTCTCCGCGGTCTCGTGCCCGACGACCAGCAGGGTCACCCCGAGGAAGACCAGCTCGTCCTCGCTGAGCCGGTCGGTGCCGTCGCGCGCCGCCACCAGCTCGCTGAGCAGGTCGTCGGTGGGACGCAGCCGGCGCTGGGCGACCAGCCCGGCGATGTAGCGGGAGAGGTGGCCGAGCGCCTCGGCGGTCTCCGCCCGGGTCCGCGTGAAGATCGACATGGCGGTCTCGGACCAGGCGTCGAACTGCGACCGGTCCTCCTCCGGTACGCCGAGGATCAGGCAGATCACCCGGAGCGGCAGCCGGGCGGCGACCAGCGACATCAGGTCCGCCGGGGCGCCGGCCCGCTCGACGTCGTCCAGCAGCAGGTCGACGTGCCGGCCGATCTCCGGCCGCAGCTGCTCGACCCGGCGCTGGGAGAACGGCTTCGCCACCAGGCGGCGGATCCGGGTGTGGTCGGGCGGATCCATGCTGAGCAGGGACACCTGCGTCATCGGCTGGGGGAACATCCGCGGCAGGTCGGCGCCGAGAATCTTTGCGCGGCTGAACCGGCGGTCGGCCAGCACCGTCCGGTTCGCCGCGTGGTCCAGCACCAGCCAGGCCTCGCCGCCGTACGGGAGGGTCACCCGGGAGACCGGCCGCTCGTGCAGGAGCTGCCGGTACCGCTGGTCGATGGTCAGGCCGACGTCCCGTGTGAACGGGTACGCGGGGGCCGAATCGTCACTGCTCACGGGGCCACCTGCCGTTCCGGCGCGATGCGGGCGGGGACACCGCTTTCGAGATCAGCGGCGTACGGCCACGCTATGCGTCGGCGACGGGGAGAGGCTTCCTCCACCTTGCTCCGGCGGTCAGGCCCGCCGGAGGGTCAGGACTCCTGCTCCAGCACGGTGAGCATGGAGCGCACCACCGAGGAGCGCCAGCCGCTGCCCATGGTGCGGTGGGCGACCGCCTGGAACGGGCTGTCGAGGTCGAAGCCGCTGTGCTCCATCAGCATCCGGGTGCCCCGGCCCTCGGGCACCAGCCGCCAGGTGACGACCGAGTCCAGCCCGCTGCCGCTGCGGTCCGCCCAGGTGATCTGGAGCAGCCGTTCCGGCTCGACCGCGAGGACCTCGCAGTGGATGGTGCCGGCGAAGTGCAGCGCCGGCATCGGCTTGGCCTGGAAGGTGAACTGGTGACCGACCACCGGCTTGAAGTCGTTGGGCATCAGCCAGCGGGCCATCAGATCGGGATCCACCAGGATCCGCCACACCTGCGCAGGCGGGTACGGCAGGAACTGGTCGACTTCGATCTTGTCGGGTTCGGTCACACCGACTTCCCCTCGGTCGCGGCCTCCTCGGCGACCAGCGCGGCGAAGTCGCTCATCCGCTCGCGCCAGAACCGCTCGTAGGGGGTGAGCCAGTCACGCAGGTCCATGAGCGGCTCCGGCTCCAGCCGGTAGAGCCGCTTGCGGCCGGCCCGCCGCTCGGTCACCAGGCCGGCGTCGCGGAGCACCTTGAGGTGCTCGGAGACGCTGGGACGGCGCATGTCGAACGAGGCGGCCAGATCCTGCACCGACTGCGGGCCGCCGTCGCGCAGCAGCCGGATGAGGTCGCGCCGCACCGGGCTGGCCAGCGCCGCGAAGACGTCCACTCCCGTGGCGGAGGACATGGCTCAACCGCCCGATTCGCGGGTGACGAGGACGAAGCCGTTGCCGTCTGGGTCGACGAAGGTGGCGTCGCGGCCCCACGGCCGGTCGTGCGGGCCGTCGACCGCCACGCCCGCGGCGCGCAGGCGCGCGCAGTCGGCGTCGAGGTCGTTGGTCTCCAACTGGACTCCCTGGAGGTCACCTGGCCCGAAACCGGTGCGACCCGGCACCAGAACGATACCAGTGGCGCCCTTTTCCGGACCCACCTGCAACCAGCGCATCGGCCCCATGGTCAGGTCCTGCACGACCGTCAACCCCAGCACGTCGGCGTAGAACGCCTTCGCCCGGTCCTGGTCCGACACGGAGACCGTGATGAGCCTGATCTGGGTGATGGTCATGGACAGGACGATAGGTAGGAGAATTCCTACCTGTCAACCGAGTGACGCGACTATGGCAGAGGGTGAGAAAACATGACGCCGGTCCGTGCCGTACCGCCACGGGACGGGCGGCACGGCACGGACCATCGCAAGGGGCCGCCGGTCAGCGGCTCCGGTAGCGGGCGATGGCCAGGCCCGCGAAGACCACGATCAGGGCGACGATCCAGATCAGCGCCCGGGTGACGTAGTAGCCGGTGCTGTGGCCGAGCAGCGCCTCTGCGGGCGCACCCTGGGTGAGGGTGCGCACCGCGTTGACCACCACCGTCACCGGCTGGTGCTCGGTGAACGCCTGGAGCCAGCCCGGCATGCTGGAGGTCGGCACGAAGGCGCTGGACGCGAAGCTGATCGGCATCACGATGAACGAGATGCCCTGCGCCGCCTGGACGCTGCCGGCCAGCAACCCGACCGCCACGAAGATCCAGACGAAGGCGAACCCGAAGAGCACCAGGAGGCCCAGCGCGCCGAGTGCGGAGGCCCAGTCGGTGTGCACCCGCATCCCCACCGCGAAGGCGATCGCGATGGTGGGTATGAGCACGGCGACGGTCATGGCCAGGTCCGCGAGGACCCGGCCGGTGAGCACGGCGCTGCGCGGCATGGGCAGCGACCGCAGCCGGTCGAAGAGGCCCCCGACGTGGTCCTCGGCCACCCCGAGCGCGGTGCCGATGGTGGCGAACATGATGCCCACCGTGAGCAGCCCGGGCGCCATGAAGTCGACGTAGCGCATCGTGCCGGTGCCGATCGCGCCGCCGAACACGTACCGGAAGATCAGCAGGAACGCCACCGACTGCACGATCCGCAGGATCAGCAGTTGGGGCGTGCGCCGGTAGATGCGCAGGGCGCGCCCGGTGAGCACGCCGACGCTGGGCAGCAGGCGGGCGTTGTTGGCCGGGTGCGGCGCGGCCACGGCGGTCATCGGGCACTCCTCGACACGGTCTCGGGCTCGACGCCCGCGGTGGACTCGGGCGACCGCGGCTCGCCGCCGCGGGGCTCGCCGGCCGGGGTCGACCCGGTCAGCGACAGGAACACCTCGTCGAGCGTGGGCCGGCGCAGGGCCACGTCCTCGACGTGCACGCCCAGCTCGCTGACCTCCTGCAACGCCTCGCGGAGCCGCTCCGGGCCGGAGTCGACCGCCACCGAGGCCATCAGCGATCCGTGGTCGACGACCGGCGCCTCGGCGCCGATCCGGGTCAGCGCCCGCACGGCCGGATCGAGATCCTCCCGGTCGCGGACGTGGATCTCCACGATGTCGCGGCCGGCCCGGCTCTTCAGCTCCTTCGCCGTGCCGGAGGCGATCACCTGACCGTGGTCGATGATCAGGATGGTGTTGGCGAGCCGGTCCGCCTCCTCCAGGTACTGCGTGGTGAGCAGCACGTCGGTGCCCTCGGTGGTGAGTGCCCGGATGGTGTCCCACAGCTCGATCCGGCTCTGCGGGTCGAGCCCGGTGGTGGGCTCGTCGAGGAGCAGCACCTGCGGACGGCCGACCAGGCTGGCGCCCAGGTCGAGCCGGCGCCGCATGCCGCCGGAGTAGGTGCGGACCAGCCTGTCGCCGGCCTCGCCGAGGCGCAGCCGCTCCAGCGTCTCCTCGGCGCTGGCCCGGGCGGTACGCCGGTCCTGGCCGAACAGCCGGGCGATCATCTGGAGGTTCTCCCGCCCGGTCAGCGCGGGCTCGACCGTGGCGTGCTGCCCGGCCAGGCCGATCAGCTGGCGGACCCGCGCTGGCTCGGCCGTGACGTCGATGCCGCAGACCCGCAGCGTGCCGCCGTCAGGCCGGGTGAGCGTGGAGATCATGCGCAGGAAGGTGGTCTTACCGGCCCCGTTGGGGCCGAGGATCGCGGCGACCTGGCCGGACTCCAGACGCACGTCGAGCCCGTTGAGGGCGACGACCTTCCCGAAGGACTTGCTGAGGCCCACGGCCTCGATCATCAATGACATGGCACTCTCTCAACTGAGGACCGGGAATCCGTCGGGCCGTGCCCGGCTCGGGGCCCCGACCTCGGGGGGAGAGGTCGGGGCGGCCGAGCCGGGGCGCGTCGGCCTACTGGCCGCCGGGCACCGACATGAGGACGAAGCCGTTGCCGTCCAGGTCGGAGAAGTTCGCGTCACGACCCCACGGGCGAGCGTTCGGCCCGTCCACCTTGACGCCGGCGGCGCGCAGGCTCTCGCAGTCGCCGTCGAGGTCGTCGGTGAAGAGCTGGACGCCCTTGAGGCCGCCCACGGGCACACCCAGGACGCTCGGCAGCAGCGCGAAGCTGACCGGCGATCCCTTGGGCGCCACCTCGAGCCAGCGCATGGGCCCCATCTGGGAGTCCTGCGACACCTCGAAGCCGAGCTGCTCGACGTAGAACTGCTTGGCGGCGTCCTGGTCGGACACGGGCACGGTGATCAACTTGATTCCCTTGATGCTCATGCCGACGACGATAGGTAGGGAACTTCCTACCTGTCAAGCGGGTCCGCGAGTGTCGCGCCGGCCTTGCGCAGCGCCGCCAGCACGAACGACGGCGTCACCGACTGCTGGGTGATCTCGGTGCCCAACGCGTCGGAGAGCGCGTTGGTGATGGCCGGCGGCGCGCAGATGGCACCCCCCTCCCCGACCCCCCGATGGTCCGGCGGGCCGGCCCCGGGCTCTGGACCGAGGTGCACGATCTCGATCGGCGGCACGTCCGCCGCGGTGGGCAGCAGATAGTCGCGGAGCGTGCCGGTGAGCGGCCGGGCGGCCTCGTCGTAGTGCAGCCGCTCGTAGAGCACCCCGCCCACCCCTTGCGCGGTACCGCCGCGGATCTGCCCCTCCACCACGGCCGGATTGATCATCGAGCCGCAGTCCTCGACCACCAGGTAGCGGGTGATCTCCACCTGCCCGGTGCCCGGGTCCACCCGTACCCAGCAGCAGTGGGTGGCCTGGGCGAACCCGCCGTCCGCCCCGTCGTAGGTGGCGGTGGCTGCCAGCTCGGTCGGCGTGTCCGGGGGCAGGTAGGCGGGGGCCAGGGAGACCATGCCGGCGAGCTGCACCATGCTCAGCCCGGTGGCCGGCCGCTCCCGCACGTAGACCCGGCCGCCGGCCAGCTCCAGCTCGTCGGCCGGGGCCCCGAGCATGCCGCCGGCCAGGCGGAGCACCTGGTCCCGCACCGCTCGGGCGGCCCGGGTCGCCGCGCCGCTGCCGAAGGTGGCGGCCCGGCTCCCACCGGTGCCCACCATGCTGAACGGGGTGGCGTCGGTGTCCCCGTGCACCACCCGCACGGCGGTGTACGGCAGCCCGAACTCGGCCGCCACCACCTGGGCGAGCGTGGTCTCGTGCCCCTGCCCGTGCGGGATCTGCGAGGTGAACAGGGAGACCTCGCCGGTCGGCTCGACCCGGACCCGGGCGGTCTCCTTGCCGCCGCCGGACATGGCGAGGAACTCGGCGCCGCCCGGCGAGGGCTCGATGAAGGTGGCCAGCCCGAAGCCCAGCACCTCGCCCCGCTCCCGGGCACGCCGCTGCTCGGCCCGGAACCGGGTCAGGTCGGCCAGCTCCAGCGCCCGCTCCAGGGTGGCCGGCGCCCGCGTCCCGTCCAGCCGCCACCCGGCCGCCGTCCGGTACGGCTGCTCGGCCGGGGTGACCAGGTTGCGGCGCCGGATCTCCTCCGGAGCCAGCCCCAGCTCACCGGCGACGATGTCGAGCAGCACCTCGCGAGCCCAGGTCTCCACCGCCCAGGGCCCCCGGTACGCCACGTACGGCCCCTTGTTGGTGCAGACCGTGCTGACCTCGAAGTCGTAGGCGGGAACCCGGTAGGGGCCGGGGATCAGCAGCCGCAGCGCCAGGGTGAAGAACGCCGGGTTCATCGGGATGACCGAGTACGCCCCGATGTCCATGACCAGCTTCGCCCGCAGCCCGAGCAGGGTGCCGTCGGCCCGGACCGCCGCCTCCAGGTGCAGCGACTCGTCCCGGGCGTGCCCGCCGACCAGCAGGTTCTCCCGGCGGTCCTCGATCCACCGCACCGGCCGGCCGGTCCGCACCGCCGCGGCGCAGACCAGCAGGTCCTCCCGGGTGATCCCCCACTTCGACCCGAACGAGCCGCCCATGTCGGGCACCACCACCCGCACCCGGTGCGGCGGCAGCCGCAGATGCGCCGCGAGCACCATCCGCATCAGGTGCGGCGCGTGCGCGCTGGCGTGGTACGTCAGCTCGCCGCCGGCCGGCTCGTGGACCGCCAGCCCGCCCCGGGTCTCCAGCGGGGCGGCCATGTACCGGTGCTGCCGCAGCGTCCGGCCGATCACCCGGTCCGCGCTGCGGAAGGCGCCGTCCACGTCGCCGTACCGCGCGGAGTCGTGGTACGGCACGTTGCCCGGCGCCACGTCGTACAGGGCCGGGGCGGCCGGGTCGAGGGCGGTGGCCACGTCCGGCACCGGGGGCAGTTCGTCGTACCGGACCTCGATCAGCTCCAGCGCGTCCTCGGCCAGGTAGCGGCTCTCTGCCACCACCATGGCCACCGGGTCGCCGACCAGCCGGACCCGGTCGTCGGCCAGCGCGGTGTGCACGAGCTGGGTCATCCCGGGGATCGAGGCGTCGAAGCGGACCGGGCCGAGCGTCCCGGCGAGGTCCGCCGCCGTGAACACGGCGATCACCCCGGGGGCGGTCCGGGCGGCCGAGGCGTCCACGGTGATCCGGGCGTGCGGCACGGTGCTGCGCAGGAACGCCGCGTGCGCCAGGTGGGGGGCGGTCAGGTCGGCCACGTACCGGCCGCGGCCGGTGAGCAGGCGCGGGTCCTCGATCCGCCGGGCCGGGCTGCCGATCCGGCCCTCCTCGGGCTCCCCGGTCATCGCGCCGCTCCTTCCGGCGCGGCCGGCCGGCGCCGCTCCGCGGCGGCGAGGCGGACCGCGGCCACGATGCTCTGGTAGCCGGTGCAGCGGCAGATGTTGCCGGCGAGCGCGCCCCGGATGTCGGCCTCGTCCGGGTCCGGGTCGTCGGCGAGCAGTCCGTGCGCGGCCAGCAGCATGCCCGGGGTGCAGAAGCCGCACTGCAGCGCGTGGCACCGGCGGAAGGCGTCCTGCACCGGATCCAGCTCACCCGGGGCGGCGAGCCCCTCGACCGTCGTGATCTCGTGGCCCCGGGCCTGCACCGCGAAGAGCAGGCAGGCGTAGACCGGCTCGCCGTCGAGCAGCACCGTGCAGGCCCCGCAGGCGCCCTGCTCGCAGCCGACGTGCGTACCGGTCAGCCCGAGCTCCTCGCGGAGGAAGTCGGCCAGCGTCCGGCGCGGCTCGACCCGCCCCTCCCGGCGTACCCCGTTCACCATCAGCTCGACGGACTCCATGCGTCGCTCCCCAGGTCAGTGCGTCGGGTCGGCGCGGCGCGCCGCGTCGGACAGGGCCCGCCGGACCAGCGTCACGAGGACCTCGCGGCGGTACCCGGCGTCGGCCTGGACGTCGCCGACCGGCTCGACCTCACCGGCGACGCCGTCCGCGGCCTCGGCGATCGCGTCGGCGTCGAGCGGTCCGCCGCGCAGCGCCCGCTCCACGCCGGGCACGCGGCGCGGCACCGGGCCGCCGCCCAGCACCGCAACCCGGGCGTACGCGCATTCGCCGTCGACGCCCCGGCCGAGCACCACGGCGGCGCCGGCCAGCGCGAAGTCCCGCGACCGGCGGCCCAGTTCGTGGAAGCCGTACCCGGCGCCGGCCGGCGGCACCGGGAACCGGACCCGGGTCAGCACCTCGCCCGGCCGCAGCCCGGTGCCTCCGGTGGCGGGGTAAAAGTCCCCGGCCGCGATCTCGCGCTCCGCCCCGCCGATGCCGGCGAGGACCAGGGTGGCGTCCAGGGCGAGCGCGACGGCGGGCAGTTCGGCGGCGGGGTGGCCGAGCGCCAGGCTGCCGCCGACGGTGCCGCGGTTGCGCACCTGCGGATGGCCGATCCGGCCGACCGCCGCGGCGAGCAGCGGCAGCCGGGCCGCCACCACGGGGGACCGCTCGACGGCTCGCTGCCTGGTGAGCGCGCCGGCGGTCACCGCGTCCGGCTCGTCGCGGATCCCGGCCAGCCCGGCCACCTCGTTGAGGTCGACCAGCACCCGGGGCCGGGCCAGCCGCAGCGCCATGAGCGGCACCAGGCTCTGCCCGCCGGCGATCAGCGTGGCGTCCGGGCCGTGGCGGGCGAGGAGGTCGTGCACCTCGGCGAGGCTGGTCGGGGCGTGGTGGTCGAAGGGCGCGGCCTTCACGCGCCACCTCCCTCGGCTCGGCCGGTCAGTCCTCGGCGCGGCGGGTCTCCAGGATGCTGTGCGTGGAGGCGGTGGGCAGGATCCGGATGAGCTCCAGGCCGGCCCGGTCGAACACGTCGCGGAACTCCTGCTCGGTCCGCTCGTAGCCGCCGGGGGTGTTGAGCCGCACCCACATGCCGGCCATCAGGTACTTCAGCGGGCGGCGCGGCGGCGCGGGCACCAGGTGGGCGGCGACCAGGATCCGGCCCGACGGCGGCAGCACCTCGCGGACCTTGCGCAGGATCTCCACCGACTCGTCGTCGCTCCAGTCGTGCAGCACCTGCTTGAGCACGTACGCGTCGGCGCCCGGCGGCACCCGGTCGAAGAGGCTGCCGCCCGTGCAGGTGTAGCGGTCGGCGACGGCGCTGCCGGCGACCCGCGCCCGGGCCCGCTCCACCACGGGCGGCAGGTCGAACAGGACGCCCTCGATCCCCGGGTGCTTGAGCAGGATCTTCTCCAGGAAGGTGCCCTCGCCACCGCCGAGGTCGACGATCGTCTTGACCCCCTCGAAGTCGTACGCGTCGACGATCGCGTCGTCCTTCGGGCCGGAGAAGATGGTCTGGGCACGGCTGAACACGGCGTACTGGTCGCGGTTGGCCGTCATGTAGTCCCAGATGTCCCGGCCGAAGACGTGCTCGAAGGCTGGCTGCCCGGTCCGGATGGTGTGCAGCACCTCGGCCGGCTCCCACACCTTCCAGGCCCACTCGGCCCCGAGCATTTCGGCGATGCTGTGCAGGGAGTTCGGCGCGTCGCTGATCAGGCAGCGCGACTCCTCGGTGTGCGCGAACACCCCCGGCTCGACCTCCTGGAAGATCGACTCACTGGTTAGCGCCCGCATGAAGAGCAGCAGCACATCCCGGTCGCCGCCCACCTCGGCGGCCAACTCGTCGATCGACTTCGGACCGTCCCGGAGCCGGTCGGGCAGATCGAGGCCGGCCGTCGCCACCTGGATGCAGACCGAGGTCAACCGGCCGAGCAGCTTCTCCAGCACGGTCACCGACACGGGGGGCGCGAACTGCTGCGGTGGGTTTTCCATGGCTCGGCCTCCCGTTGCCCGTCGGCTGCGTCGCACTCAAGCTATCCAGGCGGGACGTACCGGATCTTCTTCTCGGTTGCTGGAAAGGTGTCCGGGCTCAGCTCGGGCGACGCTGGAGCCGCCAGAACCCGAAGCCGGCCAACAGCCCGGCCAGCACCAGGTAGAACGCTCCAGCCACTGGAACGCCAGTACCGGCTGGTCGCTGGTACGCGATCGCCACGTGCACGTCATGCTTCGCCAGGCGGACCGCGGTGTCCCCGATCGCCTCGCTGGCGCTGGCCGTGCTGGTCGGCTCGGCGCTGCGGCACCTGCCCACCCGGTGGGGCTGGGGCGTCGCGGCCGGCGGACTCGCCGTCATCCTCGCCTGCTGGATCACCGGCGGCCTCCGGGCCGTCGCGGTGATGGGCACCCTGGCCTGGCTCGGCGCCGTCGCGATCAGCGTGCCGATGCGCGGGCCAGTTCCAGGGCCGACACCGAACGGGGGCGGCGCTGGTTGGGCGCCACCCCCGTCAGGGGTGCTGTTACCTGGCGGTGCAGGTGAGGGTGGGTGCGGAGTTGGTGCCGCTCCACGAACCGTTGAATCCGAAGGTGGTGCTGCTGTTGGCGCCCAAGGCGCCGTTGTGACTGGCGTTCGCGGCGGTGACCGACGATCCGTTCGAGGTTATCGACGCGTTCCAGAAGTTGGTGAGGCGCTGGCCGTTGGGCCACGTCCAGCTCACCGTCCACCCGGAGATGGCGTTGTTCCCGGCCCGGACGGTGACCTCGGCGCCGAAGCCACCGGACCATTCGCTGGCCTTGCGGTAGGTGGCGGTGCAGGCACCGTTGCCGGTCGGCGGCGGGGTGGTCGGCGGCGGAGTGCTGGGCGGCGGAGTGGTCGGAGGCGGAGTGGTGGGCGGCGGGGTGCCGCCACCGCCGAAGATCACATCACTGCAGAGGTAGTACGACTGGTCGAGATGGGACGCCTGCCAGATCGTGTAGACGACGTGCCGCCCGGTGCGGCTGCCCGCGTTCACCTGAGCCTCGTAGAGCCCGGTGGTCGGGTAGCTGCCGGTGCGGAGCACCAGCTCCAGGCTGCCCCAGGTGAGGGGTTGGGTGGTCGGGTCGAAGCCCTGCTTGGTGATGTAGACCAACAGGTAGTCGGCACCGTGCTTGGCGCCGTCGGTCAGCGTCAGGGTGAAGTTGTTCGGCATCGGCTTCGCGGTCCACGCGCCCACCGCGTCGAGCGAGGCGTACAGGCCGTTCTGGGTACGGCCGCCGCTGCACAGCTGTCCGTCCGGGATCGCGGCCTGGTGGTTGCCGCCGACGTTCTCGCGGAACAGGCCGTTCCAGTTCCACATCGTGTTCGGGTTGGCCTGCCAGGCCTGGTAGCACATCGGGTCGGTCTGGGCCATGGTCGGGTTGAGATGGTCGGAACCCCAGCGCTCCCAGCATCCGTAGTTGCGGGACGGTGGGTTGGTCACGGATCCGTGCGCCGAGGCCGGGCCGGCATGGTTGACGACGACCATCGTGAACGCGGCGACGAGCACGGTCACCGCGCCGAGTCCCAGACGGCGTGCTGTTCGTGAGAATTTCATCGATGCTCCGGTTGATCCGCCGACGCAGGTGTGTCGCTCGCCGGGATGCCCAACCCGGAGAGGCAAGCGTCGATCGACTTGAACGATCTCGATGGAGCAGGCGATATGGCTGCGACTGCCTGCTCCTGCTGGCGGCTCCCAACCAGGAGGGTACTAGAGAAATCGAGACAAGCGAATCTTTCCGGAAGTCGCCCCAAAGGCCGCGAATCGCCACGCCGCGACGAAACCCCCGTCTGCGTCAGCGCGCGGCGTTCAACGCGAGGCTCACGGTGAGCCGGGCCAGGCGTGTCACATTCGCCGTGTCTGAGGGCTCACTTCTGTGAGCCCTGGCGATGGGATGGTGTGACCGATGGATGAGAATGAGTGGCTGGGCGCGCGCTTCGAGCAGCACCGACCTCGGCTGCGGGCGGTGGCCTACCGAATGCTCGGTTCGCTGGCTGACGCGGACGATGCTGTTCAGGATGCCTGGCTACGGCTGAGTCGGTCCGACGCGGAGCAGATCGACAACCTCGGCGGATGGTTGACCACTGTCGTCGCCCGGGAGTGCCTGCATGTGTTGCGCTCCCGCCGACGCCGCCGGGAGGATCCGTTCGCCGCGCACCTGCCCGACCTGGTTGTCATCCCGGACGGGGACCTCGGCCCTGAGCAGGAGGCGTTGCTGGCCGACTCGGTGAGCTTGGCCCTGCTCGTCGTGCTCGACCAGCTCACTCCTGCTGAACGGTTGGCGTTCGTGCTGCACGACATGTTCGAACTGCCCTTCGAGGAGGTCGCCGGCATCGTGGGCCGCACCCCGGCCGCCGCGCGGCAACTCGCCAGCCGGGCACGACGCCGAGTGAGCGGTGCCGAGATCCCATCACCCGACCCGGATCTGGCGCGCCAGCGACAGGTCGTCCGTGCCTTCTACGCGGCTGCGTGGAACGGCGACTTCGACGCCCTCGTCCAGGTCCTCGACCCCGACGTCGTCCTGCGCACCGACTTCGGCACCACCCGGCCGCCAACCGTCGTCCGCGGCGCGCCAGCCGTGGCCAAGCAGGCCCGCGCCCCACGTGGTGGCCAACTGCGCCCCGCCCTGGTGAACGGCGCGATCGGAACGTTGATCACCCGCGACGGGCGGCCGTTCTCAGTCATGGCCTTCACCGTCGCGGGCAACAAGATCGTCAGGATCGACGTTGTCCGCGACCCCGACCGCGTCCACCGCCTCGCGTCCGCCTTCCTCCACCTGACCGAGCGAACAGGGCGGTGAATGGCGAGCGCGCCCTACTTCGACGAGCCTGGGGCCTGTTGCCGCGCCGCCCGGTCACGCGGTATCAGGCCAGGGATTCGAGATATTTCTGGGTTTCCCGCTTCTTGAAATACTGTGCCCAGCCCGCCGGCTGCGCATTGAACCCAGGTTCGCGGGCGGTGTGGTCGGCACCGTGCTCGACCAGCAGGCGCGCGATCGACAGCTCGCCAGCCGCCGCCGCATAGTGCAAGGCGGTCGCGCCGTCGGCCGTTACACCGTTGACGTCGAAGCCATGCTCGATCAGCAGACGGACCGTTGACCAGTTGCGAGCCTCGGCCATCCGCGTAACCAGGTCTGCGTGCCGATCGCGCAGCCCGGGATCGGCGGCCAGCATCGACCGCATCGTCGCTTCGTCGGCGGCCTCGGCGGCGTCTTTGAACTGCATTGCGTCCTCCTCGCGTGGTTGCACTCGTACCTATGAGCCCAGGCCACGAGCCAATGTGACAGGGCGAGGTGCTCGAACGACTGCTGCCTGACGAGACCCGCCCGGCCCGGCGAACTAGCCGTAGCTTCAGGATCTCCGGGCCACGCCCTGGTCCTCATCGCCGGCGGGCGCCGGTCCGCACATGCGTCCCGCACCACGGACGCAGCTCGACGGACCACACGCGCAAGCCACCGTCGTTCTTACGCAGCTTTCACCGCCACGGATGGTCTGAGCCCGCGAGAATGTGCGGGCATCCCACCACACCCACGGGTGGCGCTGCAGATCCTGCGGCACGCTGACTTCAATGTCACGATGGAGATCTACACCAGGGTCAGCTCGAAGCAGACCCGCGAGGCGTTCTCATCCGTAGATTCCCAAGACCACTCCGCAGCCGTTCGGCAACGTCCGCGTCGCCGTGCTCGCCGCGCCCGCCAACCCGGATCGGTCCGGACTCGTTCGGCTCGGTTCGCCCCGGTGGCTTTCAAGCATGGCTCCCCAAGCCAGACCCTGATCCGTTGGCGCTCGCCTGGCATCCTCATCCCGTGACCGACGCTCAACCGCGCCCCTCTACTCGGGCATTATTCGCCCGTCCCGTCCTGGCGGGCCTTGGCGCAAACATCGTCGGAGTGATGTACCTCTGCGGTGCCGCCGCCGGCTGGATCGGGGCCACAGGCCCGTTGACGGCTTTCATCGTGCTCTGGATGCTCGTCTCCGTGCCCAACCGCGTCCTCGACCACTGGAAAGATCGGCTACCCGCCCGGATCAGCCGAATCAACGAACTCGTCGGGAAGGCGCTGGGTGTCATAGCAGTGGTCGCCGTGCTCAGCATCTCCTTCGCGGTGTTCGTCCTGGGGTTCCGGGTCTTTAACTGACCGCCTCACCTACGCTTGCCGCCATCGGTCCTGGCCACGTGGGGTCTAGCAGGGGAAATGCTTCTCGACATCTCACACCGCCACCCTGCCGTCCGTCGACCTCTTGTGGACTAGATGCGGACCGCTCGTTCGGCAGTCCGGCAACTGCCGGCGTACAGCCGCTACGTCACAGCTCGCGTCCCGCAATGGCGGTGCTCACGCCTTGCGGGGCGGTTCGGACCATGCGCTGTCCCAGTGCGCCCAGACGTCGACCTCGTCAGCTGACTCCAGACCCGTTGCCAGCAGCAGAGAGATGACTGCGACCAGGCGGGTGAAAACCACAACTGAGGAGCCATACAAGCCCTCGCCTACGGCCGTGATGACCAGGCCCCTGGCAAGGAATCGGCCTGCGGCATGGAGGGCCTCGGCGTACTCCGGCTCGGTCAGCCCGAACGTGACTTCATCAGACGGAACGGAGCGCGCAACGGGCATCGGATTGAGGTCGAGCTGGACTCCCGGCGAGCCGGTAGCACGAGCCATTAGCAAGCCGTACGACGACGGGTGCCCCAGACGGCCCCAGTACTCAACGCCGACGACGTCAACCTCGGCCGGTATCGGACCGTCGCCGCCAGTCCACGCGGTCAGGCTGGAAAACTTCCGCCGCCGAAACTCCCTGAGCATGGGCCGCACCGTAGCGGAATGCCGTAGACCCCGCGGCCTGGGGATTAGAAGAAGATCGCGGCTGGCTGGCCAGGTAGCTGCTTCACTGGTCAGTCCGTCTGCCGTTGTCGGGTGGCGTCGGCGTCAGCGGGTGGTCCTGGCTGTATGGCTGGCTGTACAGCCTCGCGGGTCTAGGGGGTGTGTACTCCTGCCGGTGGTCACCATCCCGTGTGTAGCACTTGCGGTCGCCATTACCTGCTACCGTCCGCACGACCTTGCAGGTCGCGATCGCTCAGGAGGTTTGCGGTGCCGGACACCACCTGCCACATGTCGATCTCGCTGGACGGCTTCGTCGCCGGGCCGGACCAGAGCCGCGAGGACCCCCTGGGCAAAAGGGGGCAGGAGCTGCACGGCTGGCACATTGGCGACCCGCGAGCCAACGATGCCGACAAGGTCGCGAACGAGTGGCTCATGCGCCCGCGGGGCGCGTATGTGATGGGTCGGAACATGTTTGGCCCGATCCGCGGGGACTGGGATGAGGAGTGGACCGGGTGGTGGGGCCCCGAACCGCCGTATCACGCGCCGGTGTTCGTGCTGACCCATTACCGACATGACCCGATCCAGATGGACGGCGGGACGACCTTCCACTTCGTCACCGAGGGCTTCGACGCGGCCTACTCCGCAGCGTGCCAGGCCGCCGGGGACAACGGCGTGGACATCGCGGGTGGGGCCTCGACCGTCCGACAGGCACTGAACGCCGGCGTGATCGACGAGCTCACCCTCGACATCGCACCGGTCCTGCTCGGTTCGGGCGAACGCCTCTTCGACGGGGTTGAATCCTTCGACTTCGAACCCGTCGAGGTGCTTCACTCACCGCTGACTACCCACATCCGCTATCGCCGCGTCAGCTAGCTCCGCAGGCGCTGCCGGCCCCCTGTTTAGTAGGACGGTCATTCACCCGGCTCGGGACGCGGTTGATGCGTCGGCACAACTGGCAGCTGGCGGAGGACGGCAGGGCAACCCACGCTTGGGATCAAGGCGGATCTCCTCGTCGGGCAGTCGTAGACCGTCCAACATCTCCGGACGGGGACAAGGTGGAGCGCCCTACCGAACGAACGACCTTGGCCCCGTCCGGAGATGTTGGTAGCCCTTGTGGTGCCCGGCGAGGTGAGCCGCGGCGGCATCTCTGAGGAGGGCCGGGGTTCGGGGCAGAGCCGCGAGGTCTTCAAGGTCTTGTCGTCCGTCAGCGTGGCCGGCCGGCCCGGCCGATGCCGGCGCTTGCGCCGCCAGCAGGCCGAGGCCGAGCCGGCGCGGCCCGCTTGCGGGCCGCCTTGATCTGATAGAGCGGAATTCGGCAACGCGTGTGGCCTGTGCCCCTGTCGTGTCCCGGCTGATGCTTTACACCTGCGTCCCACCAGATGCTTGACATGATCGCCCCGGCCGAGGCGTTAACTTCCTCCGGTGAGCTACGACATGTTCGTCCAACGGTTCGACCAGGGCGATGCCGCCCCAATGGCGGATGATGCCTTCCTGGTCGTCTTTGAGCCCCGCGTCGACCATCGGGAACCTCAACACAGCTACTGGCACATCACCGTCGACGACGGCGGCGAAGCAGACATCTACGCCGCCCTTGCAGACGGCACGCTCGACAGTCTCATGGTCACCCGGTTCTCCACCGGCACCGTCCTCGACATGCTCGTCAAGTTCATCGGGCTCGCGGATGCCGTTGTCCTTGCACCTGACTGCCCTACCTTGCTCGCGCACGAAGGGCAGCGGCACCACCTTCCCGAGGAACTTCGCGCCGACGCCGTGGTCGTCCACGCAGGTTCGGATGTGGAACGCGTCCTGCAGGATGGCTAGACGATGCGTAAGCATGTGCTGGGACGCATCCGTCAAGCATGTGGTGGGACCAGACAGTGTGGCCTGTGCCCCTGTGCCCCTGACGTGCCTAGCTTTGTAGATCCTGGGCGGCGCGGACGATCAGTCGACGGGCGTCTTCGCCGGTGACGGCTTCCTGCCAGAGTCGTTCGATGGCCTTGATGTAGGTGACGGCTTCGTCGTCGCGGTAGGTGGTCTCGCCGACGAAGGTTTCCACGATGGCGACATCGTCATACATCTGGAAGGAGTTCTGCGGGGTGGTGGTGAGCGGGACACCCAGCGGCAGGATGCCGAACCGGATGTTCGGCACGCCGACGACGGTTTGCAGCCGGTCGAGCTGGCCGCGCATGACCTCGGGCGAGGTGAGCAGCCAGCGCAGCACGGGCTCGGCGAGCAGGAACTCGAACCGCTTGGTGGTGTCGTAGAGGAGCTGCTGACGCTGCATCCGGGTGGCCACCGCGGCGTCCACATCGGCGATGTCGAGGTTGTGCAGCTCGACCATCTCGGTGAGGACACGGCGGGCATAGTCGGCGGTCTGGAGCAGTCCGGGTACGTACACGGTCTCGAAGTGCCGGATCAGGCGCGACTCGGCGACAAGCTGGTTGTAGCTGTCCGGAACGGCGGCCTGGCCTTGACGCATTCGGCGACGAAAGCTGCGGTGCGCGGCATGGACCTCGCCGAGCATCCGCAACAGGTCCTGGGCGGCGGTGTCGTCGGCGCCGCAGGCGCGTGCCCACGCGTACAGGTCGGCGGCGGCCGGCATCTGGCGGCCGTTCTCCAGTCGGGAGACCTTCGACGGTGCCCAGCCGTTCGCCTCGGCGAGTTCCTTGCCGGACAGGCCGGCCTGCGTGCGCAGGGCACGCAGGCGATCGGCCAGTCCTTCGGGCTGTGTCAGCCACTCTTCCATCGGGTTCACGGGTGACTCCTCGTGCTAGGCAGCTGCGCTCCGCGCGTTGTCCGGAGCGGCGTAGTGGACTGCCAGGTCTCGCCACGCACACGCCTGCACCACGGTCGCCGGGTCGGTTACCAGCTCGTTGCTGATCCGGTGGCCCACCTCGTCAAACCGCATCTTGATCAGCCGGCTGGAGTCCAGCAACCACCAGTCGACTTTGCCAGCAGCGGGCAGCAAGCCGATCTCGTGCGCCCTCGCCCGCGTCAGGTAGCGCATCGTCTCGCCGGCCTCGACGTTCCACCGGCCGATCCAACGTTCCCACCGCTGGTAGTCGGTCGGCGGTTCCTCGTGCACCCGCACGCGCTCGATCTGCTCGCCCTGCTGCGTCAACTCGGTGACTTGCTTGAACCAGGCAGCAAGCCCGGGAACCTCTGTCGGGGGCTCCGGGTCGCCGGCCAGGAACTTCGCCACCGTGTCGTGCTCGCTGGGCTCCGCGTACGCCAGCTGCAACTCCAGCCGGAACGCAGTGTGATCGAACGTTCGGAGCTGCTCGGCGAACTCGTCATCGGTGAGCGGGGTACCCATGCTCAGCCGACCTCGCGCAGCCGGTCGAGCACGTTGGCCGGGACGAACACGCCGTCCTCGTTGTCGGCCAGCTGGCGCAGCTGCGCCCGGGTCTCGTCGTCCAGCTTGATGCCCTGCACGACGTAGCCGCCCTCGGTCTTGTACAGCGCCGGGCACCCGCCGTGAAGATCGGCTATGGCGGTCCGAGTTGGTCCCGCTCAGTCCGCGAGCCTCCCGCCCAATGTCCGCAGGTTGGGCGGGTGCATCTGTGGTGCTCGATAGACGAGGTGCTCTCATCACCTCGGTGGAGACCTGTCAGATCCCAGGCTGTCCGCGTCAGTTCCCCGGCGTCCGATCACCATCGGAGCACCATGCGACCCACGACAGGAGGGACGCCCGTTCACCCATGGTCACCGACCGCAATGAGATGGCGGCGCCAGGCGGTGACGGAGCCCTCGGCGCCGACCTGGTCGACGAAAGCGTTCGGGATGCCGGCCGACGTGCCCGGCAAGCCAGGCGACGTACGCGCCGCCGCTGGCCCCGAATGCCCTGGTGGTATTCGCGACCAAGGCGCACCGGTCGGGTGTCGGTGCAGCGCCGCGAAAGCCCGTTCCAACGGTCGAGGCCAACCAGCGCGAGCTGCTCGCCGCGCAGGCGCTGAAGGTGCCGATGCAGCGCGTCTTGGCGGCGGCTGCGCGGGCCTCGCTGCTGCCCGACGGCGACGTCCGCAACGCCGCGATGCGCCTGGGTGAAATTGCCGCCGAGGCCGGGCAGGCGTACGGGCAGGACAACCTGTGGAAGCGCGGGGAAGCGACAGCGGCCCGGGCCCAAGCCGACGCGGCGCTGTTCGCCGCGCTGCGGGAGCTGGTTGACGCGGCCAGCAGCCACCTGCACCCGCAGGAGCAGCCCCGCTGGCGGTGGCCGTTGCGGCTGACCTCGCGCCGCCGGGACGGCGAGCAGCCCGCCGCTGCAGCGCTCCAGGCGACGGTGCCGGGACCGCGTGACCGCGGCCACGACGCCGGTCCGGTCGCTGCGACGCCGACGTTGCCGGCCGGTCAGCCGGATGCGGCAGCCGCGGTCTCCGCCGCGCCGCCCGGCCGCGGCCGCCGACGTCCGTGAGCCCGCCGGAGTCAGCCGGTTGGGTGGCCGCCCTCGTCGCGCTCTCGACCGCCCGGCAATGCATGCAGGAGGGCGCCGCCGAGGGCCTCGCCGACGAGATGGCCGCCGAGAGATGGCCGCCGTCGGCCGCCTCATGAAGCGCGGCTGATCACGGTCATCACAAGAATCCGCCCGATCTCACGTGCGGCAACCATCCGGACTGCTACCGCCGATCGGCAGGCGGGCGGCCGACATCAGCCGACCGCCCGCCTGGCCGTGCGGCGCGAACAGTCACCCAACCTGGGAGACCTCCGCGTCCGCCCCGGGCCTGGGCGCGGGCAGCGCCGACGCGCAGGGTGAGCCCTGCGGCGACAGCGCCGGCGCCCAGGAAGGCGGCGGAATATCCATCGCTCAGTGCCGTCGGGTCACCGAGCCGGCCCGCGTCGTATGAGGCGGCAAGGGCTGTCAGTCAGTCAGAGCCAATCCGGCAACGCCGAGCACGCTGCCGACGGCCGAAATACCACGACGGGAGGATTACCTTGACAGACACAGTACCCCGATCTACGGTGTAACACAGGAGGTGAGGCATGGGCACCAACAAGATCACATCCGATCTGCTGCGCGGGAACACCGACACGATGATCTTGCGGCTGCTGACAGAGTCCGACCGCTACGGCTACGAGATCGTCAAGCTGATAGCCGAACGCTCGCAGGGCGAATACGAACTCAAAGAAGCCACGATGTACTCCAGCGTCCGGCGCCTGGAGGCCGACGGCGACATCACCTGGTACTGGGGCGACGAATCCCAGGGCGGACGGCGCAAGTACTTCCGGATCACCGACAAGGGCCGCGCGACCTACGCGCACAACAAGACCACCTGGGACTACGCCAAGCGCGTACTGGACACGT
Organism: Micromonospora sp. NPDC023966; assembly: GCF_040639095.1. NCBI lineage: Bacteria > Bacillati > Actinomycetota > Actinomycetes > Micromonosporales > Micromonosporaceae > Micromonospora > Micromonospora sp. NPDC023966. The sequence goes on from NZ_JBEZZJ010000032.1 coordinate 62,637, forward strand.
TGCTGTAGAGGGGACGAACACCAATGAGCGACAAACTCAACGAGTACGTGGAGGGCGTCTTCGCCCCCTACGAGGGCACCAGGAGCGTCGGCGAGCTGAAGACGGACCTGCTCGCCGATCTGCAGGAGCGATATCGCGAGCTGCTCGCCGAGGGGAAGGACGAGGCGACGGCGTTCGAGCTGACCGTCGACAGCATCGGCGACATCGAGGAGACGGTGCGCGAGGTGTCGAATCTCTCGCGGGTTCTCGAGCGGCAGGTGGTCACGCGATTCGACGCGAGCGCCCTGGAGGGCAGCGACTTCGCCGGCGTCGCGGCCCGACAGGGCAGGTTCGGAGCGAGCGCGCTGCGCGGCTCCGACTTCTCCAACGCCGATCTCACCGGCAGCAAGTTCAAGTCCAGCGACATGCGAGACGTCAACTTTGACGGCGCCAACCTGACCGACGCGAACTTCACGACGTCCGACCTGTCGAACGCCAGCTTCCGTCGGGCGCGACTGATCCGTACCGAATTCAACATGTCCGGGCTCAACGGTGTCCGGTTCGCCGACGCCGCACTCACCGACGTCGCGTTCCGCAAGACCGACCTGCGGAAGACCGTCTTCGAGCGCTGCACCTTCACCGGCGTGGACTTCTCCGTGTCCGATCTGCGCGGCCTCAACTTCGATCGGGCGGCCTTCACTGGTGTCAAGTTCGACCGGGCAGGACTTGAGGGCCTGTCGCTGCGCGGGGCGATCCTGCGCGACTGCTCCTTCCGCGGCGGCTGGAGCAAGAGGTACTACAAGGCCCTGCGCACCGTGAACTTCGACGGGGCACGCATGGACAAGCTCACCTTCGCCGCGCTCAAGGGAGTCGGCGTCGAACCGGCCAACGTGACCGTCGAATAAGGAAGGCAACGCCACATGCAAACCTCACCCCTCGCGATTCACGTAACGGGATTGCACAAGTCCTACGGCAAGCTCGAAGTCCTCAAGGGCGTGGACCTCGCCGTGGCCAGCGGCAGCATCTTCGCACTGCTCGGCTCCAACGGCGCCGGCAAGACCACCGTCGTGCGCATCCTGTCCACGCTACTCAAACCCGATGGCGGCAGTGCAAGCGTCAACGGATTCGACGCCGTTTCCCAGCCCGAAAAGGTCCGGGAATCGATCAGCCTGACCGGGCAGTTCGCCGCAGTCGACCAGATCCTCACCGGTCGCGAAAACCTGATCATGGTCGCCAGGTTGCGACAGGTGAAGAACCCCCGCCAGGTCGCCGACGACCTGCTCGAACGATTCGGGCTCACCGACGCGGGCGGGCGCCGGGTGGCGACCTACTCGGGCGGCATGCGCCGGCGCCTGGACATCGCCATGAGCCTCATCGGCGACCCGCCAGTCATCTTCCTCGACGAGCCGACCACCGGCCTCGACCCGGAAGCCCGCATCGAAGTGTGGAAGGAGATCCAGAGTCTTGCCGGCAAGGGCACGACGGTCCTTCTGACCACCCAGTACCTGGAAGAAGCGGAGAAGCTGGCCGACCGGATCGCGATCCTGCACCAAGGCACGATCATCGTGTCGGGCACCCTGGCGGACCTACGCCTGCTGCTGCCGCCCGTGCAAGCGGAACTCGTGGAACGCCAGCCCACCCTGGAGGAGATCTTCCTGTCGATCGTCGGCACCAAGGAGATGCAGTGATGAGCTCACATGTCGTCAGCAACACCAACGTCATGCTCGGACGGTCCATCCGCCACGTCAGCCGCAGCATGGACACCATCATCACCGTCACGATCATGCCGATCGCGTTCATGCTGCTGTTCCGCTACGTGTTCGGCGGCGCCATCCAGGCCGGCACCGACAACTACACCAACTACCTGATGCCCGGCATCCTGCTCATCGCCATCGCCAGCGGCATCTCCTACACCGGATTTCGACTGTTCAACGACATGCAGAGCGGCATATTCGAACGGTTCCACTCCATGCCGATCGCACGGTCGTCCGTTCTGTGGGGACACGTGCTGACCTCAGTGGTGTCCAACGCCATCTCCGTCGTGGTCATCATCGGGGTCGGGCTCATCATGGGCTTTCGCACCTCGGCCGGTGTGCTCTCCTGGCTTGCCGTCGTCGGAATCCTGGCCCTGTTCACCCTCGCGCTGACATGGGTGGCGATGATCGCCGGCTTGGCGGCGTCCTCGCCAGACGGAGCGTCTGCCTTCTCCTACCCTCTGGTCTTCCTGCCGTTCATCAGCTCGGCGTTCGTGCCCACCGACACCATGCCCGGGCCGGTGAAAGCCTTCGCCGAACACCAGCCGGTCACCTCCATCGTCAACACCATCAGGGCGTTGTTCGAGCAGCAGCCGGTCGGCAACGACATCTGGATCGCCCTCGGCTGGTGCGCCGGCATCCTCATCGTCGCCTACGCCTTCGCCATGCGGGCCTACCACCGCAAAATCGCCTGACCAGAGGAAAGAGGTCGTCCGCGGCGACCCCCAGGCGGCCGCCGCGGGCTCGGCAACGAGAAGGGTAAGCCGACGACCAAGCCGTCTGCGTAAGCTCCTCCGGTATCAACCGCCGACGTGGATGCCGGGCCGGCGTGCCGGATCTCGTTCGGCCTTTCGCAGGATCTCCCGCACCACCGGCGGGGTGTCACCCCGGCCGAGGATCAGGTACCGCATCAGGTGCGCGATGGGGTTGCCCTCGGACCACTCGAAGTGTGCGTGTGGGCGGATGCCGGTGACGTCGCGCAGAGCCAGCAGGATCGCCGCGATGGCGTTCGGGGCGGCGGGGCTCTGCACCCGCAGCACGCGGTGTCCGTCGACTTCGATGCCGTGTACGCGTAGGACGTCGCTGAAGTCCGACGGGTCGACGACCTCGATCTCCAGGAACAGCACGTCCGCCGCTCCCGGCACCGGGTTCATGTCTCGTTGGGAGCGTTCCTTGGCCCGGTACTCCGCGCCGGAAGCCACGTCCGGGCGGTGGGCGATGATGTCCAGCCGCCCGTCGTACTCAATCGAGTCGGCGACGAACCGCCGCGCCGCCTCGTCGAACTCGATCCGCTCGGCCCGCAGCTCCGTGGTACGGGACACCCGCGAGACCAGGGACACGACGATGATGCCGGCGATGAACAGGCCGGAGATCGCGATCCCGTCGGGCTTCTCGAGGATGTTCTCGACCAGCGCGTACAGCAGCACCAGGGTGAGCACCGCGAAGCCGGCGGTGACCAGCCGTTGCCGGCGGCGCAGCGCGGAGATGGTCACCGCCACCGCGCCGGAGACCATCATCGCCAGAATGCCCGTGGCGTAGGCGCCGGCCTGGGCGTTGACGTCGGCCCGGAACGCGACGGTGATCGCGATGCTGATCAGGGTGTAGACGATCACCACCGGGCGTACCGCGCGCCCCCACTCCGGCGCCATGCCGTACGAGGGCAGGTAGCGAGGCACGATGTTGATCAGACCGGCCATCGCCGACGCGCCGGCGAACCACAGGATCAGCACGCTGCTGATGTCGTAGACGGTCCCGAACGCCTCCCCCACGTACTGGTGGGCGACGTAGGCCAGGGCCCGGCCGTTGGCCTGCCCGCCCGGCTGGAACTCCTCGGCCGGGATCAGCACGGTAGTGACGAACGTGGTGCACATCAGGTAGGCGGACATGATCAGCGCGGCGGCGGTGAGCAGACGCTTGGTGTTGTGGATCCGCGCGGCGAGCCGTGCCGGCGCGTCCGCACCGTCTCCGCGGACCAGCGGCATCATGCTCACGCCGGTCTCGAAACCGGACAGGCCCAGCACCAGCAGCGGGAAGGCCAACACCGCTGGTCCGACGACGTCGCCTACGCCGTTCGTGCCGGCGGTCAGTGCGTCGGTCCAGCCCGTCAGCAGGGCCGGATCCTGGATCACCTGGACCAGGCCGACGGCCACGATGACCGCGTTGAGCAGCAGGAACACCGCGACCAGGGGGATCGCGACGCCGACGGCCTCACTGAAGCCGAGCAGGAACACCCCGCCCAGGATCAGCAGCAGCACGACGGTGACCACGACGGCGGCGGTGGTCCCGTGCGGGAACCCGTCGGGCAGGATCGGGTTCTCCAGAAGGTGCACCGTCGCGTCCGCCGACGACAGGGTGATCGTGATGATCCACGAGGTGGCCACGAACCCCAGCAGCACCAGCACGAACAGCTTTCCCCGCCAGAACGGCAGCAGCCGCTCCAGCATCGCCACCGACCCCTGCCCGTGCGGGCTCTCCCGCGCAACCCGCCGATACATCGGCAGCACCCCGAACAGGGTCAGCGCCACGATCAGCAGCGTCGCCAGCGGTGACAACGCCCCCGCCGCCAGCGCCGCGATGCCCGGCAGATACGACAGGGTGGAGAAGTAATCCACGCCGGTCAGGCACATCACCTTCCACCAGGGCTGCGCCGTGGCGTGCGAATCGCCGGCCTCCGGGCCCGCCGGTTGCACCCGGTGCCGCAACAACCACCGCGCCAGCGCACTCGACACCGGCGCGGCGATCGCCGGCACGTCCACGCATTCCGGCACCACCGGTCGGGTCGCCCCCGGCAGAGGCCCGCCAGCGTTCGCGCCTACGCGCACCGCGGCGCGTCTCGCCGTGCGCCTCGACCGGCCGTCGCCCATCCGATGTCGCCCCCGTTCGTGGTCGTGCCGGGCGCATGCGCACCCCTAGAGCAGCGCACAACCTACCCAATGGTCCCTACTGGCACGCCTGGGGGCGACTGTGAGGGTCACCGTGCAGGAAACCGCTGGTGTTAGCTCCAGGTCACCGACGCCCGCGGCCCTGCCTTGCTGCGGCATGACCGACAAAGTGGGCAGCTATCATCCGGAGCTGATGCGGCTGTGGGACACGCCTGGCCGAGTTCGTCGCGTTCCTCGGCTACGGCTTCAAGATCCGCGGGTGATGCTCGACGAATGCGACCGAGTTGCTCAACGCCCGCTACCGGCGGGCACGCCTGGTTGCAGCCACTGGCCCCAGGTTCAGACGGGAATCTCGGCGCTGAGGACGATCGTGCGTTCCTCGGGCAGGCGCAGGAACTCGGCATGACTGGCGGCGTTGTGGGCGAGGCCGATGAACAGGCGTTTGCGCCAGGTGGCCATACCGGGCCTACCGGTGCAACGGAGCGTGATCCTCGAGACGAAGTAGAAGACCTGGTCGAGGTCGAGCCCTTTGGCGAGGGGATGGGCGGCGGCACGGCGCACCACCTCAGGGAAATCGGTAGTGTCCTGAAAGCCGAAGACGGCGGTGATGTGGAAGATGCCGTCATTCGGATCACCGAGATCGTCGATGGTCAGGCGCTGATCCCAAGGGATATGCGGGATGTTCGCGGTACGACCGGTAATGATCACAGTTGTCTGGTGTCGAACGTGGTTGTAGGCGACGTTCGCGCGCAGCGCCAGGGGCGCCGTCTCCTTGTTCGGATGTGGGAACACCGCAGTGCCCGGTACGCGGGGGATGTTCATGGTGTGCAGGGTGTCGATGAAGTCGGCCAGTGGCCCTTCCCGTTCGATCCGCCGGGCGGTGACCAGTTTGGCTCCACGCCGCCAGGTCAGCAGAACTGTGAAGACGATGATCGCGATGAGCAGCGTCAGCCAACCACCGTGGGTGACCTTGGCAAGGTTCGCGGTGAAGAAGGTCAGCTCGATGCTGCCGAAGACGACCCCGAACAGCGCCAGCCGCCAAGTGGTCCAGCGCCACAGCACCCGCGCGACGACCAGGAACAGGGTCGTGGTGATCAGGAATGTGCCGGTGACCGCCACCCCGTACGCGGCAGCAAGGTTCGTCGATGAACCGAACGCGAACGTGACCACGAGGACCGCCCCGAAGAGGCCCCAGTTCACGCCGGGCGCGTAGATCTGCCCGTACTCCTGGCGGGAGGTCTGGCGGATTCGCAGGTGGGGCAGGAAGCCGAGCCGCATGGCCTGTCGAGACACCGAGAACGCTCCGGAGATCACCGACTGGGACGCGATCACGGTGGCCACGGTGGCCAGGACGACCATCGGGAGCTGCCCCCAGGCTGGCAGCAGCAGGAAGAACGGGTTGTCCCGGCTGTCCGGTGCCCGCAGGATCAACGCGCCCTGGCCGAGGTAGTTGAGTGTCAACGCGGGAAACACGACCCCGAACCAGGCCCGGCGGATCGGGGCGCGGCCGAAGTGACCCATGTCCGCGTAGAGCGCTTCGGCGCCCGTGATGGCCAGCACGACGGCGCCCATCGCGATGAACGCGACGACCGGGTGGTTCACGAAGAACGTGGCCGCATAGGTGGGTGACAGGCCGGCCAGAACGCTCGGATGACGTATCACCTCGGCCGCGCCGGCGACGCCCACACAGGTGAACCAGAGCAGCATGATCGGCCCGAACACGGCCCCGACCCGTCCGGTGCCCCATCGCTGGATCGCGAACAGCAGGGTGAGGATCACCGCCGCCATCGGCAGCACGAACGCCGCCCACCGCGGAGAGATGACCTCCAGCCCTTCCACCGCGGACAACACCGAGATAGCCGGGGTGATCACACTGTCGCCATAGAACAGGGCAGCGCCGAGCGCCCCTAGCGCCAACACGGCCGAGGCCCGTCCTGCCTTGCCCTTCAGCAGCGCACTTCGAGCGAGAGCGGCCAGCGCCATCACCCCGCCCTCGCCCTCGTTGTCGGCCCGAAGGATGAAGATGACGTACTTGACCGACACGACCAGGATGATCGACCAGAACACCAGGGAGATCACGCCGAACACGTCGGGCCTGTCCGGGACCAGGCCACGGTCGAGCGTGAAGACCGTCTTCAGCGCGTACAGCGGGCTGGTCCCGATATCGCCGTACACCACGCCCAGGGCGCCCAGTAGCAACCCCAGACCCGCCGTCGGGCGACCCGCCAGGGTTGTTTGAGAGGCAGTCCCGCCATCCTCGGTTGGCCCTCCGCCGCCTGTCGCAGGCTGCTCGTCGTTCGCACGCTCCAACATCCCACAGGCATACCAACCCGCACGCCGGTCCCGACACGGAAGCCGGAACTCCGCATCCCGATCGCCGCCCCGACCGGGGCGGCCACCGGGCCCCTCGTCGGCCCCGAGCTGCAACGACATCTGGACCGCCCTCGCCTGGTGCGCCGGCATCCTGATCGTCGCCTACGCCTTCGCCATGCGCGCCTACCGGCGAAAGATCGCCTGACCATCGGGGTGACCGGCCGCCGCCCGCGGCCGGTCACCCCGCGCCGGTTAACCCGGGGCAGGCGGGGGGCGGGCCCCCCCCCCCCCCGCCGGCCGGTCCCCCCGCCAAGGTCAGGGTGACC
>NZ_JBEZZJ010000033.1:0-69775 GCF_040639095.1 Micromonospora sp. NPDC023966
CCGACTCCGCCGACCCGAACATGGCCTCCTACCGGATGAGCGTGGACAACCTCGCCGACTGGATCGCCACCCGCGGCTACAGCACCTCCTGACGATCCAGCACAGCAAGCAACACGAAAGGGCCCGACCCCACCAGGGGTTGGGCCCTTTCGGCGTCTGGCGTCAGCGGTCGCCGGCGTGCACCGGCTCGTCGGCCTCGGCGGCCGCCTCGACCGGCTCCAGTCGCCGGGCGCGGCGGCGCAGCCACCAGGTGCTGGCCAGGCCGGCGAGGACCGCGAGGACCAGCCCGGCCCAGGAGATGTCCTTGAGCCAGTGCTCGGCCGCCCGGCCCACGGAGAAGAGCAGGTACGTGGTGCCGAACGCCCAGACCAGGCCGCCTGCCGCGTTGGCCAGCAGGAACCGGCGGTACGGCACGTGCAGCGCTCCGGCCAACGGGCCGGCGAGGATGCGGAGCAGGGCGACGAACCGCCCGAAGAAGACCGCCCAGACACCGTGCCGGGCGAAGCTCTGTTCGGCGCGGGCGAGCTGCGCCTCGCCGAGGTGCTTCGGGAAGCGCCGGCCCAGCCGTTCGAGCAGTGGCCGGCCGCCGCGCCGGCCGACGGCGTACCCGATGGAGTCGCCGATGATGGCTCCGGCCGCGGCGGCGGTGGCCACCCACTCGGGTTCGACCACCCCGGTGGCGGCGAGCAGGGCGGAGCTGACCAGCACGATCTCGCCGGGAAGCGGGATGCCCATGCTCTCCACGCCGATCACCCCGGCGACGATCAGGTAGACCACGCCGGGGGGCAGCGCGGAGAGCCAGTGCTGTACGTCGACCACGCCCGAACCCTACCCGCGGAAGCTCAGTCGACGGGTGCGAGGAACTCCAGGCGGTTGCCGTGCGGGTCGTACGTGTGGAACCGCCTCATGCCGGGAATCTCGTCGTCGCCCCAGGTCACGGGGTGGCCGTCGGCGTCGAGCCGGGCGGCCAGCTCGTCCAGGTCGGGGCGGAGCAGCGCGGGGTGCGCCTTGCGGGCGGGCCGGAAGTCGTCCTCGACTCCGAGGTGCAGCTCGACGCCGTACCCCGTGAACCAGCAACCACCGCGGGCGGCGAGGGCCGGCGGTTTGGGCTTCTCGACCAGGCCGAGCAGGCCGCCGTAGAACGCCCGCGACGTGTCCTCGGAGCCACGTGGGCAGGCGAGCAGGACGTGATGGATCATGGAGGTACCTCCTCGTCCCGAACCCTGGCACGAGGTTGCGCGAATAGCAAGACGGACGTACGGTTTTGTTGAGACCGACGCGGGTAAGTGTTGCCTAACCACGGCAGCACCCCGGCCGGTGCGACAAACTGCTCAGGACTACTCACGGTCGCTGGTGTGAAGGAGTACGACGTGGCGAGCCTCGACACCTTCGGTGCGAAGACCCAGCTACGCGTCGGTGACGCGAGCTACGAGATTTTCAGGATCGACAAGGTGGAGGGCCACGACCGACTGCCCTACAGCCTGAAGATCCTGCTGGAGAACCTGCTGCGGACCGAGGACGGCGCGAACATCACCGCCGACCACATCCAGCAGCTCGGCGGCTGGGACCCCACCGCCGACCCGAGCGTGGAGATCCAGTTCACCCCGGCCCGGGTGCTGATGCAGGACTTCACCGGCGTGCCCTGCGTCGTCGACCTGGCCACCATGCGTGAGGCCGTCCGCGACCTCGGCGGCGACGCCACCAAGGTGAACCCGCTCGCCCCCGCCGAGCTGGTCATCGACCACTCGGTCATCGCCGACCTGTTCGGCCGCGAGGACGCCTTCCAGCGCAACGTCGAGCTGGAGTACGAGCGCAACAAGGAGCGCTACCAGTTCCTGCGCTGGGGCCAGACCGCGTTCAACGAGTTCAAAGTCGTCCCGCCGGGCACCGGCATCGTGCACCAGGTCAACATCGAGTACCTGGCCCGCACGGTCATGGAGCGCAACGGCCAGGCGTACCCGGACACCGTGGTCGGCACCGACTCGCACACCACGATGGTCAACGGCCTGGGCGTGCTCGGCTGGGGCGTGGGCGGCATCGAGGCCGAGGCCGCGATGCTCGGCCAGCCGGTCAGCATGCTGATCCCGCGGGTCGTCGGCTTCAAGCTCTCCGGCGAGATGCCGGCCGGCACCACCGCCACCGACCTGGTGCTCACCATCACCGAGATGCTGCGCAAGCACGGCGTGGTCGGCAAGTTCGTCGAGTTCTACGGCCCCGGCGTGAGCGCGGTTCCGCTGGCCAACCGGGCCACCATCGGCAACATGTCCCCGGAGTACGGCTCCACCGTCGCGATCTTCCCGATCGACGCCGAGACCGTCCGCTACCTGGAGCTGACCGGCCGCGACCCGCAGCAGGTCGCGCTGGTCGAGGCGTACGCCAAGGAGCAGGGCCTCTGGCACGACCCGGACCGCGAGCCGCAGTACTCGGAGCGGCTGGAGCTGGACCTCAGCACCATCGAGCCGTCCCTGGCCGGCCCGAAGCGCCCGCAGGACCGGGTGCCGCTGGGCTCCGCCAAGACGCTGTTCCGCTCGGCGCTCACCGACTACGTCGCCGCCGACTCCGCCGGCGAGCGCGAGCTCAAGCCGGGCGTCGCCCGCGAGCAGCTGCCGCGCGGCGCCAACGGCCCGGCCGACGAGGCCAGCGCCGAGTCCTTCCCGGCCAGCGACCCGCCGGCCAACGAGTTCAGCGACCCGGCCGACGAGCCGCGCGACCTGGAGACCGCCGCGGCGGGCGCCGGCGGCCGCGCCACCAACCCGGTCCGGGTGACCAGCCCCGACGGCGTCGAGTACGAGCTGGACCACGGCGCCGTGGTCATCGCCGCGATCACCTCCTGCACCAACACCTCGAACCCGCAGGTCATGATCGGCGCCGCGCTGCTGGCCCGGAACGCCGTGGACAAGGGCCTGGCCCGCAAGCCGTGGGTGAAGACCACCCTGGCCCCGGGCTCCAAGGTCGTCATGGACTACTACGACCGCGCCGGCCTCACCCCCTACCTGGACAAGCTCGGCTTCAACCTGGTCGGCTACGGCTGCACCACCTGCATCGGCAACTCCGGCCCGCTGCCGGAGGAGGTCTCCGCCGCGGTCAACGAGGGCGACCTGGCCGTCGTCTCGGTGCTCTCCGGCAACCGCAACTTCGAGGGCCGGATCAACCCGGACGTCAAGATGAACTACCTGGCGTCCCCGCCGCTGGTGGTCGCGTACGCGCTCGCCGGCACCATGGACATCGACCTGGCCAACGAGCCGCTCGGTGAGGACGCCCAGGGCAACCCGGTGTTCCTGCGGGACATCTGGCCGAACAGCGCCGAGATCCAGGACGTCATCGCCTCGGCGATCGGCGCCACCGGCTTCAGCGCCGCGTACGCCGACGTCTTCGCCGGTGACGAGCGCTGGCAGTCGCTGCCGACCCCGACCGGTGACACCTTCGCCTGGGCGGGCGACTCCACCTACGTGCGCAAGCCCCCGTACTTCGAGGGCATGGAGCGCGACCCGAAGCCGGTGCAGGACATCGCCGGCGCCCGGGTGCTGGCCAAGCTGGGCGACTCGGTGACCACCGACCACATCTCCCCGGCCGGCTCGATCAAGGCGGACTCCCCCGCCGGCAAGTACCTCGCCGAGCACGGCGTGGCGCGGCACGAGTTCAACTCGTACGGCTCCCGCCGGGGCAACCACGAGGTGATGATCCGGGGCACCTTCGCCAACATCCGGCTGCGCAACCAGCTGGTCCCGGGCGTCGAGGGCGGCTTCACGGTCAACCACCTGACCGGCGAGCAGACCTCGATCTACGACGCCTCGATGGCGTACCAGGAGGCGGGCGTCCCGCTGGTCATCCTGGCCGGCAAGGAGTACGGCTCCGGCTCGTCCCGCGACTGGGCGGCCAAGGGCACCATGCTCCTCGGGGTGCGGGCGGTCATCGCCGAGTCGTACGAGCGGATCCACCGCTCGAACCTGATCGGCATGGGCGTCCTGCCGCTGCAGTTCCCGGTCGACACCACCGCCGAGTCGCTGGGCCTGACCGGCACGGAGACCTTCTCGATCAGCGGCGTCACCGCGATCAACGAGGGCGACACCCCGCGCACCGTCAAGGTCACCACGGACACCGGCGTGGAGTTCGACGCCGTGGTCCGGATCGACACCCCCGGTGAGGCCGACTACTACCGGCACGGCGGCATCCTGCAGTACGTGCTGCGTCGCATGATCGCCGGCTGACGCCGTACCCGAACGAAGGGCCCCTTCCCGCGAGCGGGGGGAGGGGCCCTTCGGCGTTTCCGGCCCCGCGGGCGGGCGCCGATCGGGAATCTCACGGATCACGCGAACGCCGTCGGCGTCTCACGTGTGTGGGGTGGAGCCGGCATCGAAGGAGTCGCGTAGTCGGGGTATGGGTGAGAGCAGGAGGATGAGCACGGGGAGTGCAAGGCCGGCGGCGCCGATGAAGAGTCCTGTTCGGACGGTTGTGGCTTCGGAGAGCACGCCGGCGGCGGCAGAGCCTATTGGCAGGGCGCTGTAGCTGGCCAGCCGCATGACGGCGTTGACGCGGGCAAGCAGGCGTGGCGGGGTGACCGACTGACGCAGCGTGACGGACCCGATGACGGATATCGCGACGCCGGCTCCGGCGAGGAAGTGCGACATGGCGATCAGCGGGCCGGCGAACTGGGGCGCGGTACCGGCAAGTGGTACGAGGAGTGGGGCGGCACAGCCGACCGCCGTTCCGGCGGTGAAGGCCGGCCCGAAACCGACGGCACGCACCGCATGGGGTGCCAGCGCCGCGCCGAGGACGGCGCCGACGCTGCCGAGGCTGATGAAGAGGCCGAGCGCGGCGGCGGACAGGTGCAAATCGTTGAGGGCGTAGACGACGACGAGGGTTTCCCCGAACTGCACGAACAGGTTGAAGGTGAAGGCTTCCAGGCAGATCACCCGAAGATAGCGTTCGGTGGTTACGAGCCGTAGACCTTCGCGGATCTGGCGTCCGGCGAAGGCCAGCCCCCTGCGTCCGCCGGGCGCGTCGATCGGCTCGGCGGTAGGGCTGTCGCCGCCGAGTCGAGTGTTCGACGGAACGTCGCGGTGCCGAAGCCGATGCAGGGAGAGCGCGGACATCGCATAGGTGAGCCCGGTGACCAGCAACGCGGCCGGCGCAGTGATGGTCTGGACCAGCAGGCCGGACAGCCCCGGTCCGCCGACCTGGGCCGCCGAGTCGCTCAGCGACAGTTTGCTGTTGCCGTCGACGAGTTGCCCGGGTGGTACCAGCCGGGGCAGATAGGACAGGTAGGCGATGTCGAAGACGACCGTCGCGGCGCCCACGAGGAGGAGGGCGACGGCGAGGGTGCCGACCTGCAGCAGGCCCAACAGACCGGCTACCGCCGTCACGACGACCAGGCCGGCGCGACCAAGGTTGGCCACCATCATCGCCGGACGCGGGGCGTGCCGGTCCAGCCAGACGCCCACCGGCAGGGCCAGGACAACGAAGGGGATCGTTTCCAACACCCGCAGCAGCGCAACGTCGGAGGCGTCGGCGCCCAGCTGGGTAACGGCGAAGAGCGGGATGGTGAAAGCCGTGATCTGGGCGCCGACGACCGAGATGGTCTGCCCGGACCAGAACCGGCGGAAGTCGCGATCCCGCAACAGGGTGGACGGCGTACCACGCCTGCTGGTGGCCGCGGTCTCACCCGGGTCGCGACGAACCGGCGCCGAAGCGGATGGGGGCGCCTGGTCGGCGGCCGAGGTCAATGCTGATCGATTCTCCACGAGCACCCTACTGTAACTAGCGTAAGTCAGACGCAGGTTACGCGCGTCGAGGTGTAACCTGTCATCGGGATTAGCCGGTGTCAAGCGGAGGATGATCGAGTTGACCGCAGGTCAGACGCGCGCGGCACCTGCGCGGGCGCCGGAGCCGCTGGCTCGGGTGCAGGATTTCCTCAACTCGGTGCACGTCGAGCGAGGCACCGACGAACTGGCCGACCCTGCCGCGGCAACGCGGTTCCTCGCCGGCGAAATGGGTCCGGACACCCGTCGGCGGCTCGATGACGGCTGGGTGATCTCCAAAAGCGACGTTGACCGGCTCCTGGGAGTACGCGCGGCGCTGCGCGCCCTGATCCGCGTCGGAACCGGCGAAACCGAGCGTGCCGAAGCCGCCCGCACGCTGTCAGAGACTGCGCAGTCCGTCCCCGTCGCGCTACGCGTGGACCCGGATGGACGGCTCCAGGTCGTGCCCGCCGGCACGGACTGCGACTGGTTCATCGGCCAGCTGATGACATCGATCCAGCAGGCCCAGGGAGCCGGAACGTGGGAACGGTTGAAGATCTGCCGGGCGGATGCCTGCGCCTGGGTCTTCTACGACACGTCACGCAACCACTCCGCCACCTGGTGTGCCATGGGTGTCTGCGGCAACCGGCAGAAGGTGACCCGCCACCGGGAACGCCGCCGGCAGTCCCGAAGCGACGAGCCCCTGACGGGCCAGGACTGACATGCCGCCTCGACCGCGCCAGCCCGCCACCGCGAACGATGTCATCGTCCGCCCACTCGACGCGGACCGGTGGCCCGACCTGGAGCGGCTCTTCGGACCGCGTGGCGCCCAGGCGGGCTGCTGGTGCATGTGGTGGCGGCTGTCCGCCCGGGACTTCACCGCGGCAACGCCCGATGCCCGCCGCCGGCTCATGGCGCAACGCGCCAGCGAGCACCCGGCAGCGGGACTACTCGCCTACGACAACGACGAGCCGGTCGGCTGGGTCGCTGCCGCCCCCACACCGAGTTCACCCGACTCGACCGTTCCCCCATCGTGGTGCGCCATCAGAGCAGGCCCGGCGACTGGGCGATCACCTGCTTCTACGTCCGCCCGGACAGACGCGGTCAAGGCCTGGCGAGCGTCCTGCTCGACGCCGCCATCGCAGCCGCCAAGGCGGCCGGGGCGCGGCACCTGGAGGCGTATCCCATCGCGGCGACGAACAATCAGCCCGCCGCCGACATGTTCCCCGGCACCCTCAACCTGTTCCTACGAGCCGGCTTCACTGAAGTCGGCCGGCGACGGGGACGCCCCACCGTCCGACGCTCACTCAGCGACGGAGGGCAACGCTGACCGCTGACGGCGGTCAACCGTCGGGCTTCGTCAGGTTCGCGTCCGGAACGGGGCAAGGGTGGCGCGAACCTGTTCGCCCGCGCCCCAGTCGTCGTCGAACTGGGCCAGCACGGCGAGGTGTTGCCGCAGCTGGACGATCGGCATCCGGGCCCGCCAGTCGTCATCGAGAACGGTCAGCTCCGCATAGACCTCGAAGAACCGTTGCGCCTCGGGCGGGGGCGAGGTGGACCACACGTGGGCGAGGTCGACCTCGGCCCACATGTAGGACACGGCCGGGTCGATCAGCGCGGGCTGCCCGTCCGGGGTGGCCAGGACGTTCTGTGCCCACAGGTCGCCATGCGTCAGGCATGCCGGCCGGTCGGGCAGCAGGTCGGGCAGCCGGTGACACAGCCGCTCCAGCGCCGCCCGGTCTCCGCGGTCGAGTGCCGCCTCGACGCGGGGCTGCCCGAGCCACCGCAGCAGCCGGTGCTGTGCGAAGAAGGCAAAGCCGTCGTCATTCCAGGTGTTGACCTGCCGGCGGCGGCCCAGCCAGTTGTCGCGGTGCCACCCGAAGCGGGGATGAGTCGTGCTCAGGTGCAGGCGGGCGAGCGCGTGCGCGAACTGCTCCCAGAAGGTCTCGCTGCGCGGCCTGGGCCGCAGCACCGACAACACCATCAGTTCCCGGTCCGCCAGGATCACCTCGGGAGTCGCCACGCCGCCGAGCTCGCGCAGGGCGGCCAGCCCTTCGGCCTCCGCGAGGAAGACGTCGTCGGCCGGCGGGTCGGCGAAGGCCTTGACGAACACCGACGGCGCGTCCTGACGAGTGGCTATGCCCGCGAGCGCCGCGACCCCACCCGTCGCCGGCTCCACCGTGACGACATCGCGCATCCCGGCCCGGTGCAGACACTCCAGCAGGAACGCCGTTGACCGCATCACGACGGGCTCCTCCTGTCCGGGGCGCTTGTTCGCAAGATCTTATGTGAACACCAGCCTCCGCAGGATCGACCTCCGGGCCGAGCGCACCCTCGTGCCGATGAGCGGTACTGCTCGGACGGAGACTTTTTTCGGGGACGTGTGGTGGTCGCGCAACGTGTAACTTGCGAACGGACGAGACGAGGAGGAGACAGGTGGCTGCGGGCGGCTTCTCGTCGAAACGGCTGGCTCGGTTGCGAGAGCTGCTCGAGCGTCACGTCGACTCCGGCTTCGTCCCTGGTGTGGTGGCCGTTCTCGCCCGCCACGGCGACGTGCGGGTCGAAGCAGCGGGGAATCTCGCGTTCGAGGGCGCGGGGTCGGCGACGCCGATGGCAGGCGACACGATCTGTCGTATGGGCTCGATGACGAAGCCGATCGTCGCCGCGTGTGCGATGACGCTCGTCGAGGACCTCACCCTCCGCCTGGATGACCCGGTCGACGACCTCCTCCCGGAGCTGGCGGACATGACCGTGCTCGCCGATCCCGACGGGCCACTGGACGACGCCGTTGCGGCGAGACGCCCGATCACGCTGCGGGACCTGCTGACCTTCACCCTCGGCACCGGCATGGTCCTTGCCGAGCCGGGCACGGTCCCGATCTCCGACGCGCTGAACGCACTCGGCAGGTCGGCGCCGGACGAGTGGATGCACCGGCTGGGCGCGCTTCCGCTCGTCCACCAGCCGGGTGAGCGCTGGATGTACGACACCGCCGCCGACGTGACGGGTGTGCTCATCGCCCGGGCCACTGGCATGTCCTTCGGGGATGCCCTGCGCGAGCGGATCTGCGATCCGCTCGGGATGAAGGACACCGGCTTCAGCGTGGGCGGCGAGAGCCTCGGCCGGCTGGCGACGGCGTACGAGCGTGACAATGCCGCCACCGGTGAGCCGGTCGTCGAAGACGCCCCCGACGGGCGGTGGAGCCGCCGGCCGGCGTTCGAATCAGGTGGTAGTGGGCTCGTGTCGACCGCCCACGACTATCTCGCCTTCGCCTCGGCTCTGCTCGCGGGCGGTATCCACCAGGGCGAGCGGGTGCTCTCGCGGCCCTCGGTGCTGCTGATGACCAGCGACCACCTGACCCCGGCGCAGAAGGCGGTCTCCGGGTTCTGGCCGGGGTACTTCGACGCCATGGGCTGGGGTTTCGGGATGTCGGTCCGCACCCGCCGCACGCACCTGGGCCCCTCGGTCGGGAGCTACGGTTGGCCCGGCTTCTACGGCACCGCCTGGTACAACGATCCCGCCGAGGACATGGCGACGATCCTGATCATGCAGCGGGCGCACGCGGGCGACCAGAGGCTGCCGAGGTCACAGGACTTCTGGACTGCTGTCTACCAGGCGATCGACGATTGACCGCGGGCTCCGGAGACCGCCAGGTCAGACATCCCATGTCGTTTGGTGTCAAGCGGCGGCGGGTTGGGTTCGGTGGGCCCAGGCGGTGGTTTCGTCGTAGCGGGTGCCGGTCTTGATGCAGCCGTGGAGGATGCCGGTGAGGCGGTTGGCGAGTTGGCGCAGTGCGGCGTGGTGGCCGGTGCCGCGGGAGCGGAGTTCGTCGTAGTAGGCGCGGGCCCCGGCTGAGGCTCGCAGGGCGCAGAAGGCTTGCCGGTGCAGGGCGTCGGCGAGGCGGTCGTTGCGGGCGTAACGCGCCAGGACGACGAGTTTCTTGCCGGACTGGCGGGTGATGGGGCTGTTGCCGGCGTAGTTCTTGCGGCTGCGGGCATCTCGGTAGCGGTCGGAGTCGTCTCCGAACTCGGCGAGCACCCGGGCCGCCAGGACGGTGCCCAGGCCGGGCTGGGACAGGTAGATCTCAGCGTCCGGGTGCTGGTGAAAAGACTCGCTCACCTCGCCCTCGAGGGCGCGGATCTGGCTGTTGAGAGCGGCGATCAGCGCCACCGCAGCTTGGACGGTGGCGGCGTAGGCGGCCTGCACCGCCGCCGGTTGCGGCAGCTGCTCGGCGCGCAGCACCTGCTGGATGGCCTCGGCGCGCTGGTCGATGTTGCGGCGGCCGGCTCGCCGCAGCGCGGCGGCGATCTGCGACCGGGACAGCCGCGCCGCGCGGGCCGGATCCGGTGCCCGGCCCAGCAGCTCCAGGGCCTCGCCGGCGTGCAGGTCGTCGAAGGCGGCGATCGCGGCGGGGAAGAACTCCCGCAACGCCGCCCGCAGCCGCAGCACCTGCCGCTGCCGATCCCAGATCAACGTCTGATGCACCCGAGCGAGGATCTTGACCGCCTCGGCGGTGTCACTGTCACCGGCCACCGGGCGGTGCCGGTGCCGGTCAGTACGGACCAGATCCGCCAGGGTTCGCGCGTCACCGGTGTCGCTCTTGGCCCCCGAGGTCGAGTGCCGTTCCCGATACCGGGCTACCTGCATCGGATTGACTGCGAACACCTGATACCCGGCGGCGACCAGAGCGCCCACCCACGGGCCGCGGTCGGTCTCGATCCCGACCACCACCTGCGACGGCTCCGCGTCACCGGGCAGGTGTTCGGCCAGCAACGCGTGCAGCCGAGCCATCCCGGTCACACCCTCGGGCAACCGTGCCCGTGCCAGCCGCCGGCCCGTCTCGTCCTGGACCTCCACATCGTGGTGATCCTCAGCCCAGTCATCACCGACGAACAGCACCCGCGCTCCTCCCCGCCAATCCGGTCACCACGGCAGCTCAAGGAGGATCACTCGCGGCCTAATGGTCAAGTGCTCACCGGTCTCACCAGGGCCGGGGCACGTCATCCCATCAGCGATTCAACCCTCCTCACCACCGGCCGGGGCACGGTCTGACCTTAGGACTCGACAGTCCAGGCGGCCTGAGTGCTCACCGGCCGGCGGCTACCGGAACCGAGTGTCCTACGACAACCCGGTACGACCCATTAGGCGGCGGTGTCCGCACGCGCCGCCCGGAGACCGGACCAGTGACCGGTGACGACGGGGATACGCTGCCCCCGCCATGCGGGCGTTGGACCGTCGGGAGACAGGCCCCGGTCTACGCCTCACCTTGGGTAGGAGGTCCCGGTGACACTGGCCGACCTGTTCCGGTACGCCGACGGCACGCTGGATGATGATCCGTGGCCGCTCGTGCGGGAGCTGGCTGCGAGCGGTGATCGCGCGGCGGCACCGTCCGTGCAGGCCGCGCTGGAACGCTACGCCCGCGAGCGCAACTGGTACGGCCGGGACCTGATGGCGCACGTCCTGGCCGGACTGTCCGGGGCCGAGGTGTTCCCGCTGTTCCTGCGGGTCTTCGCTGACGCGCTGCGCGGCGAGGACGACGATGACGGGGAACGACTGGGCATGGCGTTGGGCGCTGCCATGCGAGCCGATCGGGTCGGCTGCCGGGCCGTCATCCTCCCGATGCTCGCCGCCGATGATCCCGACTTGCGCAGAGCCGCGCTGTGGGCGCTCCGCGATGTGTTCGAGTCGCCCGACATGGGGACGCTGCGCGAGGCGCTGGGCGACACCGATCCGGCGATCCGGCGGACCGCCCTCAACTCACTGCCGAGGGTGGACGAGAACCCGCAGGCATATGAGCTCGTCGTCACGGCCCTGCAGGATCCGGACGCCTGGATCCGGCACGACGCCGTGCTCCTGCTGGCCTGGTCCGCCCCGCCGGCGGTCGTCGATCATCTGGTTCCGCTGACCTCCGATCCCGTCTGGTACGTCCGTTCGGCGCTGGGCGAGGCGATCGGCCGCCGGGCCGCGAACTCCGATCGCGTCCCGGCCGCAGCCGCCGCCCTGCGGAAGCTGCTCGCCGACTCCGAGGCGTCGGTGCGGGCCGGGGCGGCCCGCGGCCTCGGCCTGCTGGGCGTGTCGCTCGACGCGCTGCAGTCCAGGACGGACGACCCGGACTGGTGGGTCCGCGCTGCGGTCGCGAATGTCCTCGCCGCCAATCTGCGACGCTGGCCGCCCGCACGTCCGCTGCTGGCCCAACTGACCGACGACACAAATCCGACGGTGCGGGAGACCGCAACGGCGGCACTCCGCGCCTCAGAATGACACCGGCCGGAACTGGTGACGTCCACAGCGGGCGACCCGGCGCGTGCTCGTTGGGCCTGCGATAGGGTGAGTTGATCTTCAACTGGTACGCATGGGGGCTGCCGCGTGACGACCGACGTGACGCCCGAGCTGGCCGAAGCGATCCAGCGCGGCTACGACCAGCGCGACCGGGCGAACATGGCGCCGACGATCGCCTACTTCCAGGCGCTGCTCGCCGAACACCCTGACCACCCCGTCCTCGTGTACGAGGTGGGTGGCGCCTACGACACCGCGGGCCAGGAGGAGACCGCCCGCGGCTACTACGAGCGGGCGCTCGCCCTCGGCCTCGACGGCGACGTCCTGCGCCGGTGCCTGTGCCAGTACGCCAGCACCCTGCGGTGGCTCGGCGAGCTGGACGAGTCGCTGGCGGTGCTCGACCGGGCCCGCAGGGAGTTCCCCGACTCCGACTCCGTACGCGTCTTCCGCGCCCTGACCCTCAACGACGCCCAGCGGCCGGACGAGGCGGTGGCCGAGTTGCTCACCGTCGTCACCGAGCACGCGGAGGTCACCGACCTCGGGCGGTGGGCGGTCGGGCTGCGCGGCCTCGCCCAGTGGCTCGCCGACGGCCGCCCCGAGTAGGAAGCAGCTACCCTGCACACGGCCGGCGACCCCGGGTCGGAGCGCACGACGCCCGACGGCCTGCTCCAGCTCGAACGACGAGACAGTTGAAGATGTCCGTCCCTTGGAGAAGGAGGGCACAGCATGATCCTCCCGAAGGTTCGGGACCCTCGCTTCATCACGCTTCGTCGCGGTGGAACCCTCACTGATTCGAATCATCACCTCCTCGCTCTCTGGGCGGCGTCGTGCGCCGAGCACGTCCTTCACCTGTTCGAGTCGGTTCAGCCTGAGGACCCACGACCACGTGAAGCGATCGAGCACGCCCGTGCCTGGGTGCGTGGTGAGGTCACGATGATGCAGGCTCGCGCGGCGGGCGGCCATGCCATGGGCGCGGCCAGAGACCTCCGTGGGGCAGCACGGCATGCCGCGTACGCCGCCGGCCAGGCAGGGGTTGTCGCCCACGTCGCCGCGCACGAACTCGGTGCGGCCGCCTATGCGATCAAGGCCGCACGTGCCGCCGCGCCGAAAGGCGAGAGCGAGGCCGCAGGGCGACTTGAGTGCCGATGGCAGCGTGACCAGCTCCCGGAGGCGATTCGCGAGCTCGTGCTCGACGACCAGCGGTTGCGGAATGACATCTGCTGGTCGGTGTTCGACTGACTGTCGATGACGCCAGGATGTAGGAGCGAGATGGACTGGCTCGAGGATCAGATCGAGGCGGCACGGCGCAGTGGTGCCTCGTCGCTGGATCTGTCTGGGCGCTCGTTGGGAAGCCTGCCGGAGTCATTGGGCAGCCTGACCGCCCTCACCAGGCTGATCCTGGCCGGCAATCAGCTGTCATCGCTACCGGAATGGCTGGGTGACCTGACCGCCCTCACCGAGCTGGGCCTGGGCAACAACCGGCTCACCGCTCTGCCGGAGTCGCTGGGCAACCTGACCGCCCTGACCTGGCTGGGCCTTTCCGGCAACCGGCTGTCGGTGCTGCCTGAGTCGCTGGGCAACCTGGCGGCGCTCACCTGGCTGGACCTGACCGACAACGATCTGGCGGTGCTGCCGGAATGGCTCGGCAACCTGACGGCGTTGACCCGGTTGGATCTGACCGACAACCGGCTCACCGTGCTGCCCGAGTCACTGGGCACCCTAGCCGCACTCGCTCGGCTCGATCTGACCGGCAACCGGCTGACCGTGGTGCCGGAATGGCTGCGCGACCCCATGGCTCGCGAGCAACCCGTGAAGGCAGCTGCGCAAGCGTGGATCGACGGCACCCGCACGACCGTGACCGGCGCCGCCGACCTCGACGTCATCCTCGACCGGATGCCGTCCAGCGGCCTGTCGCTGATCAGCGAGGACGGCGTCCGGTCCTTGCACGTCACCCTTGCTGGGGGCCGATCCGGGCTGGTGTGGGAGGCCGAGGACGAGATGATGCTCAGCTGGGGACCGGTACCGCCCGGTGCCCCACCCGGCATGACAGCCGGCGACGCCGAAGACGCGTTCTCCGACCCGTGGTTCACCGTCGAAGGCGCCGAACCCTTCGAAATCACCGAAGGACAGGCCCGCCGGGCAGCCCACGAATTCCTCCGCACCGGCCGTCGACCCACCAACGTCCAGTGGGTCGACCAGCCATAGGTCAGGCCGGGTGTGGCAAGCCGACATCCACACCGACCTAATCGGTTGGCACCACACCGCCTGACCGCATTAGCGTGCCAGCCGTGCCCATCCATGACGACGAGGTCCGAGCCACCGTCGGGCAGGTCCGCCGCCTGCTGGCGGCCCAGTGCACGCAGTGGGCCGCCCTTCCCGTGACACCCCTGGCGGACGAGTTGGAGGGCACCGACCACGTGCTCTTCCGGATCGGCAACGAACTCGTCGCCCGAATGCCCAAGATCGCCGGGGCGGTCGACCAGGCCGATTCCGATGCGCGATGGCTGCCCTTGCTGGCCTCCCACCTGCCGGTGCGGATTTCCGTTCCGCTTCACCTGGGCGAGCCGGGCGCGGGATACCCGTGGCGGTGGACCGTGGTGCCGTGGGTCGTGGGGAGCACGCCTCCCAGGCTCGGCTGCGACGACGTACCCCTGGCCCGCGATGTGGCGGCCTTCGTTCGCGCCCTCCACCGGGTGGATTCGGCTGGGGGTCCACTCAAGCCACCGGGCTCTCGCGGGTCCGCCCTGCGCCACGCCGATGCAGCCGTCCGCCGTGTGCTGCCCCGGCTCGCAGAGCATGACGACGGCTTCGACGTGACCGCGGCCGAGGCGGCCTGGGACGCCTGCCTGGCCACCCCGGAGTGGGACCGGGACCCCGTATGGATCCACGGTGATCTGCAGCCGGGCAACCTGGTCACCGACGGCGGCCGACTGGCCGCGGTCATCGACTTCGGCGCACTCGGTGTCGGCGATCCGGCGCCGGACGTGGCTCCGGCGCTGTGGACCTTCACCGGCGCGGCCCGGGAAGCCTACCGAGAGGCGATCGCGTACGACGGCGCCACGTGGCGCCGCGCCTGCGGCTGGGCCCTCGCGCCGTCGCTGACCGGCATCGACTACTACCGGCACACCTTCCCGCGCATGGCCGAGCACGGCCGCCGAATGGTCCGCGCAGTGATCGCCGAACTGACGTGAGTGCCACTGCCAGCCGACCGGAAACGCGGTACTAGCCTGTCCCCCGGTCCGCCTGGTCAGTCGGCGGCGGCGCGGCGGCGCTCCTCGCGCAGCTTCATGGCGTACTCCAGCAGCGTGATCAGCACCTCCTTGACCGACTCCCGATTCCGCGCGTCGCAGAGCACCACGGGCACCTCCGGGTCCAGGTCGAGCGCACCCTGCACCTCGTCGAGCCGGTAACGCTTGGCGCCCTCGAAGCAGTTCACCGCCACCACGAAGGGCGTGCCCCGCCCCTCGAAGTAGTCGATCGAGGGGAAGCAGTCGGCCAGCCGCCGGGTATCGGCGAGCACCACCGCCCCGATCGCACCCAGCGCCAGCTCGTCCCAGACGAACCAGAACCGGTCCTGCCCGGGGGTGCCGAACAGGTAGAGCACCAGGTCGTCGCTGAGGGTGATCCGGCCGAAGTCCATCGCCACGGTGGTGGTGGTCTTCGTCTCCACGCCGGACAGGTCGTCGATGCCGATCCCGGTCTCGGTCAGCACCTCCTCCGTCCGCAGCGGCCGGGTCTCGCTGACCGCGCCGACCAGGGTGGTCTTGCCGACGCCGAAACCGCCGGCGATCAGGATCTTGATCGCGGTGGGCAGCGGCGTCGCGCCCGCCGGCCGCTCAGAGCGCCCGTAGTCCATTGATTACCGCCTCGAAAACACTGTCGTCGGGAAGGCCGGCGGGGGTCGCGCGCGGCTCACGGACCTGCACCAGGCTGCGGGCTGCCAGGTCGCCCAGGAGAACCCGGACGGTGCCCACCGGCAGGTCGAGATGGGCGGCGATCTCGGCCACGGACTGGATCCGCTGGCAGAGGCCGACGATCGCCACGTGCTCCGGGCCGAGCCCGGATTCCGAGGCCACGTCCGCCCGGGTCGCCGTGACCAGGGAGATCAGGTCGAACGTGCCGGTCACCGGGCGGGCCCGGCCACCGGTCACCGCGTACGGGCGCACCACCGGACCGGCGTGGTCGTCCACCCACTCGTGCTCCGCGGTCTCCCCCTGGCCGTTCATCGCGTCGGATTCTCGCCGAGGGGCTGTTCCCGGGTGGGTGAGGCGACGAACCGGCCGACCCGGGTGACCAGCATGGCCATCTCGTACGCGATCAGGCCCACGTCGGCGTCCTCGGACGCCAGCACGGCCAGGCAGGCGTTGCGCCCGGCCGCGGTGACGAACAGGAACGACGACTGCATCTCGATGATCGTCTGCTGTACCTGGCCACCGCCGAACCGCTTGCCCGCGCCCCGCGCCAGGCTCTGGATGCCTGCCGCCATCGCCGCCAGGTGCTCGCCGTCGTCCCGGCTCAACCCGCGCGACGAGGCCATCAGCAGTCCGTCGGTGGAGAGCGCCACGGCGTGTTCCGCCTGCTTGACCCGGCCGACCAGGTCATCCAGCAACCACGTCAGGTCCGCGCTCGAAGCCGTCTTCTGCGCCACTCGTCGTCCTCTTCTCCCCCGGCTGGTGTGCCGTGCTCGTGCGGGATCGCCGGATCGGCGTCCCTAGCTCGCCTGACCGTCGCCGGTGTCCGGCGCGCCGGCCTCGTGCGCCCCGCCGAGCAGCCGGGCCGCGTCGGTCCGGCCGCGTCGGGTGCCGCTCTGGTAGGAGCTCATCATTCGGCGCACCTGCTCCGGCGGGCGCACCGTGTCGTCGTCCTCGTCGTCGTCCGGAGTGGACGCGTCGTGCCGCAGCTCCGGCGCCAGGTTGGCCTGGCGGACCCGGACCGGGAGACCGCCGTCGGTCCGGGACGCGGCGTCCGCCGCCCCGGCCGAGGGTGGGTCGGTGGGCCGGGCGTCCACCGGGGTCAGCGCCGCGGTGGGCTCGGTCAGCGCGGGCTGTCGTTTCCGGGTACGCGCCGGCAGCCCGGACGGGGTGAGCCGGGGCTCGTCCGCATCCGCCTCGGGCGCCGGGTCGGTCTGCTCCGTGCCCTCCTCGACGGCCTCCGCGACGCCGGTGTTCTCGGCCACCGCCACCCCGGCGGCGGGCCGGTCGCCGACGGGCTCGGCCGTCGGGCCGTGCGCCGCGGTGAGGGCGGGCGCGGCCGGGGCGGGCTGCCCGGTGCCGACCGGGAAGCCGCCGGAGGTGCTCGGGTCCGGCCCGTCCTGGGTGACCAGCTCGATGGGGATCAGCACCACCGCCGTCGTGCCGCCGTACGCCGACTCCTTGAGCTGTACCTTCACGCCGTGCCGCTCGGTGAGCCGGCTGACCACGAAGAGGCCGAGCCGGGCGGCGTTGGCGAGGTTCAGCTCGGACCGGTCCACGATGCGCCGGTTCGCGGCGGCCAGTTCCTCCGCGCCCATGCCGAGGCCGCGGTCCTCGATCTCGATGGCGAAGCCGTTGGCCACCAGCTGGCCGCGTACCTCGACCGTGGTGTGCGGCGGCGAGAAGGAGAGGCCGTTCTCGATCAGCTCGGCCAGCAGGTGGATGACGTCGCCGACGGCCCGGCCGGTCAGCGACACCGCGCCGAGCGGCCGCACCGTCACGCGGGTGTAGTCCTCGACCTCGGCGACGGCGCCGCGGACCACGTCGACCATCGGCACGTTACGCCGCCACGCCCGGCCCGGCGTCGAGCCGGAGAGGACGATCAGGTTTTCCGCGTTGCGCCGCATCCGGGTGGCCAGGTGGTCGACGCGGAACAGGTCCTCCAGTTCCTCGGCGTCGTGCTCCCGGCGTTCCATGGAGTCGAGCAGGGTGAGCTGGCGGTGCACCAGCGCCTGGGTGCGCCGGGCCAGGCTGAGGAACACCTCGCGGACGTTGCGGCGCAGCTCGGCCTGCTCGACGGCGGTCCGGATGGCGGTCTCCTGCACGGCGTTGAACGCCTTGCCGACCTGCCCGATCTCGTCGTCGCCGGTCTGCAGCGGCGGCGCCTCGCGGGCGACGTCCACCTCCTCGCCGTGGCCCAACCGCTCCACCACGCTGGGCAGCCGCTCGTTCGCCAGCCGGAACGCCGCCTCGCGCAGCCGTTCGAGCTGCCGGACCAGCGCCCGGGCGGTGGTGATGGACACGACGACGGACGCGACCACGGCGATCAGGCCGAGGCCGGCGGCGAGCACCAGCCGGAGGATGACGCCGACGGCGACCGGGGTGGCCCGGGCGACGATGTCGTCGCCACCGGCGATGATCACGCCCCGCAGGTCCTCCATCGACCGGCTGGCGGCGGCCTGCCAGGCCGCGGCGGTGACCGGCGGGCGCACGTCGCTGCCCTTGGCCGCGAGCACCCGGTCCTGGAGGGTGCGCAGCTGCCGGAACGCCTCTCCCTCGGTCATCTGCTGGTAGCGCGCCCGGTCGGTCGGGGCGAGGTCGCGGGCGGTCCGGTCGGCGAGGAACCACTGGGCGCCGACCAGCCGGGCGAAGGCGGTCTGCTCGGACAGGGTCATCCGGTTGGCAGCCACCGCTCCGGTGAGCAGCGCGTCCTGCTGGGACAGCAGCTCCCGGGTCCGGTTCAGGTCGATCAGCGCGGCGGTGTCCCGGGCGATCTCGTCGTCGTCCAGACCGCCCAGCGCGTCGAAGACCCCGAAGATGGCGTCGACCGCCTCGTTGTACGCGGCCAGCGTCGCGGTCCGGTCGATGGTCTTGCGGCCCACCTCGGCGCGTACCTCGCCGAGCTGCTCGACCTCGGTCTTCAGGTCGGCGATGCGCTGCTCCAGCTCGTCGCTGGCCGGGACCTCGGTGCGCCAGTCCTGCGCGGAGCGCCACAGCGCCGCGGCGCTCTCGTCGGTGCGCTGCCGCTGCGCGACGAGTTCCTGGAGCTGGTCCGGGTCGGACTGTCCCAGGTACAGCAGCGACAGCCGCCGCTCGTTCTGGAGCTGGAGCAGCAGCGGGTCGCTCGGCTCGAAGACCCGCGCGTTGAGCGCCTGCACACCCAGCAGGTTGAAGCCGTCCCGGACGGTCACCCACGCCGCGAAGGCCCAGAGGGCGATCAGGGACGCCAGCAGGGCGATGATCTTCGTACGGAGATTCGTACTGCGGGAACCCATCACACCGTCCTGGCCCGGTATTCGATCAGTCCGAAATCCGATCGACTCCGGCGCACGCTAGCAGCCGTCGTGAACTCCATTCAAGCGATCCTGATCATGGTGTTGCCGGCGCCGGCGGATTCGCCGTCTGACCAGGACGCGGCCAGCACGGCCGCGTGCACGATCAGTGTCGGACGGTAAAGGTCCTTGTCGTGCCACAACGCCGGCCCGTCGGCGCGTCCGTCCCACTCGGACAGTCGATGCCGTCCCCGCACGATAGCCGCGGCGACCCGGGTGTCCTCCGGCCGCCCGGCGCCGGCCAGCGCCAGCACCGCGTACGCGGTCTCCTCGGCGGTGCCGCCCCACCGCCCCCAGGAGCCGTCCGCACGCTGGGTCTCCAGCAGCCAGCCCACGGCCCGGTCGACGGCGGCCCGCGCCGCGGCGCCCGGAGCGTGGTCGGCGAGCGCCAACAGCACGCAGTAGGTCGCGTAGTACGCCGACGCGTGCCAGCGGTCGCCCCACCGCCCGTCGGGCTCCTGCCGCTCGACCAGCCAGCCGGCGACCCGGTCCACGGTGGCCGCGACGCCGAGGTGGGCGGGGTGCTGGCCGAGGGCGTCGAGCACGTGCGCGTTCGTGGTCACCGACGCCCCGTCCTCCCCCGGCCAGGTGCAGAAGTGCCGGCCGGTGTCATATGGGTCGAGCCGGGACACGTCGAGCGGCCGGCCCAGCCGGGCGAGCGCGTAGAGGGTCACCGAGGTGGTGTCGGCGTCGGCGGGCAGCCCGGGCCCGGTGGCCGCGCCCGCCACGCCGACGGCCGCCCGCAGTTCGGCCACGAGCGACTCGGGGACGGTCAGCGGCACGCCGGCCCGGGCCAGGATGCCGAGCACCCAGGCGCGCTCGAAGACGGTGATCGGACTGGCGCAGGGCACCGGTCCGCGCCCGCCGACGGCGTGCAGGTAGTCCAGGGCGGGGCCGGGATCGGGGCGACCGAGCCAGGCGGCCGTCGCGGCGGGCGAGGCGCCGACCGCACCCGCCTCGGCGGGCCGTACCCCGGCCGCCCGGCGGGCCTGCTCGCCGCCCACCTCCAGGGCGTGCGCCAGCTTCTCCGGGACGGGCCGGCCGGCGGCCAGCAGGCCGCGTACCCGGTTCAGCCGGCCCGGGTCGAGACCGGCCGGCAGCGGCAGGCGCGCCCCGGCCCACTCGGCCAGCCCGGCCGGAGGCTGCGCGAGGTGCCGTTCGACGGCCTCCCGTAGCGCCGGCAGGATCAGGTCGGTCGCGGGCAGGTCGGGCGGGGTGCCGGCGTCGAGGGCGCCGGCCAGGAAGGCCAGGCCCCGGTGCGCCGCGCCGGCCAGTGCCGCGGCCGGACCGTGGTCGCCGCGGCGGAGCACGGTCAGCAGGGCCTCGGTGGCGCTCAGCGTGGGCACCAGGGCGTACCCGCCGGGGCCGCCCCAGCCGCCGTCGGCGCGCTGCCGGTCGAGCAGCCAGGAGACGCGGACGTCGTGGCCGGGCAGCCAGGGCGCCAGGCCGACCAGCCGGCCGGTCTCGTAGACCGACGCGGAGGTCTCCCCCGCAGGGTTGGCCACCATGGCCGCGACCAGGTCCCGGACCGGCCCGGCGCGCCGGTCGTCGGGGTGGGTGACCGGCGCGCGACCGGCGGTGAGGCTCACCGGGCGCCCCAGAAGTCGGTGAGCCGGTAGAACCCACTGGTGAAGCCGAGCTGCCGGGCGAGGAAGTCGGCTTGCCGGGGGCAGTCGGGGGCGAGGTCGGCCAGCAGCCGCCGGCAGTGGTCGACCTGCTCCGCAAGGCGTCGCTCGATCTCCGCCGGGTCGTCCACCAGCATGAGCGCGTTGAGGTCGCCCCACTCCCGGTCGCGCTGGTGGGTGCCGAGGTCGTTGACCAGCCGCAGGGCCCGCTGCACCTCGTCGCTCACCGCGATCAGCCGGGGCAGCGCGCGGTGCGTGCCGGGGTCTCCGGTGTGGATCCAGTGCGCCACGTTCACGACCGTGGCGGCGAGGTTGTCGGCGTTCGCCAGGTAGTCGGCGAGGGTGGGGTGGTCGGCCTGCTTCCATTCCCACTCGCAGGCCATCGCGTCCAGGGTGCGTTCCATGGCGTCCCGCCACGCCCCGCGCAGCTCGGCGTAGGCCGGGGTGGCGGCGAGGTCGTCGCGCAGCTCGGCGAGGAACCGGCCGAGCGGGTCGTCGGGCGCGGCGCCGTCGACCACCGCGAGGCAGGACTTGACGATCCGGTCGACCTCCGACCGCGAGGCCGCCAGGTGGTCCACCTGCCAGTCGACCGCGAAGCCCCAGAGCACGGCGCGGTTGGTCACCGCCAGTTCCTCGGCGGTGCACCAGGGCGCGCTGAACGTCATGGCCAGCGAGATGCTGCTGAACAGCGCCGCGTCGAAAGGCCGGCCGGGGAACAGCTCGGTGTGGCGGGCTGCGCACCGTTGCAGGTCGCGCTGGCCCTTGGCGGCGAGCGCGCAGATCCGCCCCTGCTCCGCCGCGGCGGCGACCGGGTCCGACACCTCCCCGCCGGTCATGCCGGCTCCGCCCGGCGGTCGGCGGCGAGCAGGGTCAGCTCGACCCGCTCCCGGGGCCGCAGCGCCGCGGCCAGCCGCAACCCGGGTACGCCGGGGCGGCGCAGCCGGAAGCGGTAGCGGCTGAGCATCGTGGCGAGGATGAGCTGCGCCTCCAGGTAGAACAGGTACATCCCGAGGCACTGGTGGGGGCCGCCGCCGAACGGGAAGTGGGCGTACCGGTGCCGGGCGCGGACCCGTTCGGGCCGGAAGCGTTCCGGGTCGAACTCGTCGGGCCGGTCCCAGAACTGCCGCATCCGCTGGGTGATCAGCGGGCTGGCCACCATGGTCGCCCCGGCCTCGATGGGCACGCCGTCGATGACGTCGGCGGCCACCGCGCGGCGCGGGATGATCCAGCCGATCGGGTAGAGCCGGAGCAGCTCGTCCAGGACCATCCGGGTGTAGGTGAGGTCGGCGAGGTGCTCGCGGCGGACCGGTTCGTCGCCGACCACCCGGTCGATCTCAGTGTAGAGCCGGTCGGCGACGTCGGGCCGCTGCTCCAAGTGGGGCCAGGCCCAGGTGAGCACGTTGATGGTGGTCTCGGTGGTGGCCGCGAACATGGCCACGGTGTCGTTGCGGACCTGCCGCTCGTCGAGCTGCCGGCCGTCGTCGGTGCGGGCCCGCCAGAGCGTGGAGATGATGTCGTCGCCCTGGTCGGCCACGGCCCGGGTCTCCCGGACGATCGGCACCAGCACCTCGTCGACGACGCGGACCGCGCGGCGGAACGAGCGGTCCCCCGGCATGGGCAGGGAGAGCGGGGCGAACGGCACGACGATCCGGGGGATCACGGCGGTGGCGATGACGTCCTGCGCGTCGATCACCCGCAGCGCGTCCGGCACGGAGATCTTGTCGGCGAAGAGCACCCGCATGATCGCCCGGCTGACGATCCGGGCCTGCTCGGCGCCGATGTCGACGGGGCGCCCGCTGCGGAACGGCTCGTCCAGCTCGTCGACGGCGTCGCGGATCGCGTCGGCCATGCCGTCGATCAGCGCCTCCACCCGCTTGGCGGTGAACATCGGCTGGAGCATCCGGCGGCTGGCCGACCAGATCTGCCCCTCGCCGAGGATGCCCTCGCCGAACAGGCGCTTGACCGGGCGCCAGAACAGCCCGTCGCCGGCCCGCTCGTAGTTGTCCGCGCGGTCGCGCAGCACGTGCTGGACGTGCCGGGGGTGGGTGGCCAGGTACGGGCGGAACGATCCCAGGTTCAGCCGGACGAGCGCGCCGCCGGTGCGGTTGCCCACGTCGATCAGCGCGCGGGCCGGGTCGCGGAGCAGGCCGGGCAGGATCTGCCGCAGGGGAACGGGGTGGGGCCGCCCGGTGGGCCGGGGCTCGGCCGGCGACTCGTCCACGTGAATGGCTCCCTCAGTTGTACTCAGGGTCGCGACGTCGTCATGACCCGTGACGCTGCCCGCGAGCATGCCATCCTGAACGACGGATCAAAAGACGGACAGGAAAATATCTCACTGCGCAGCAATCCCGCTGTCGACAATGGAGCCGGTGGGATTTGCGTCACGCCGGAAGGCTTCCGGCGCGGGCCCTTCCTCCATGGTGGACGCCGCACCCGGCTCCCGGCGCAGGTCCGCGCCGCGCGGCGGGTGGCACGCCAGGCGTGCCGGTCCCCGGACCGGCCCCGCCCCGCCGAGCCGGCCGCCGGCGGCTCCATGGCCAGAATGCGGGCGCGTGCCCGCCCCCTGTGCCAAGCTTCGGGCATGGACGACAAGACCATCCTGAGCCGGATCTCCGAACTCGTCGACGAGGAGCACCGGCTGCGCGCCGCCGCGCAGGAGCACGAGGCCGGCACCGACGACGATGCCCGGGAGCGGCTGCGGGCGCTGGAGGAATCCCTCGACCAGTGCTGGGACCTGCTCCGCCGCCGCCGCGCCGCCCGCCAGGCGCACGGTGACCCGGAGGCCCAGGGCCAGCGCCCCGTGACGGAGGTCGAGCGCTACCTCCAGTGACGGGCCGGCAAAACCGCCACGTGCCGGCGTCCCGGGCGGGACTGCTCCCGCCCGGGACGCGGCGCGCTCAGCGGATGCCCGCCTCCCGCAGCAGCACCTCGGTCAGCGCCTCCGGGTCGGTGTCCGTGGCCGGCAGGCCGCGGGCCGCGAACCAGGTGCCGACCACCCGGACGTCCCGGTGCAGGAACTCCGCCCCCTGCGGGTTGGCCACCACGTCGACCACCTGCGGCAGGTCGATCATGACCAGCCGCCCGGCGTGCACCAGCAGGTTGTACGGGGACAGGTCGCCGTGTGCGTACCCGGCGCGGGCCAGCACGACCAGGGCGTCGACCAGCTGCTCCCACAGGTCGCGCAGCTCGGCGCCCTCGGGCCGGAGCTGGGCCAGCCGAGGCGCGGCCTGGCCCGACTCGGCGTCCCCAACGAACTCCAGCATCAGCTCGGTGCCGAGCAGCTGCACCGGATAGGGCACGGCGATCCGCCCGGAGGCGGCGCCGATCTCCCAGAGCCGGGCGAGCGCGGCGAACTCGGCCGCCGCCCACTGCCCGGCGATCATCTGGCGGCCGAACGAGGTCCGGCCGGCCATCGCCCGCATCTCCCGGGACCGGCGCACCCGGCGCCCCTCCAGGTAGCCGGCGTCGCGGTGGAAGAGGCGGTGCTGGGTGTCCCGGTACCGCTTGGCCGCCAGCAGGCAGCCGCGGCCGGTGTCCGGCACGGCCCGGCGGACCAGGTGAACGTCCGCCTCCTTGCCGGTCTTCAGCACCCCCAGCTCGGTGTCCTTCGCGGCCAGCTCGGTGACCAGCCAGTCCGGGTGGGGTTCGGGCCCGTGCACGGCCTGGTCCCAGGAGGACCAGCGGTCCTCCGCGTCCGGCTCGGCATCGGGGTCGGCGAGGGTCGGCTCGGCGTGCCGGCCCCGCTTCAGGTAGTTGGGTTCGTCGTCGTCAAAGCGGCTCTTGCCGCGGCCACGGCGCTGCGGCGCCGGGAACTCGTGATCGCGCACGGGTGGATCGGTCCTTCGATCGAGGCTGGTGGAGGCAGGCGATACGACCCTGCAAAGACGGCCATGACCGACCTCCTCTCCTCGACCGGGCACCGCCCGGTTACGCCCTCGCGCCGCACCATGGTCACGGGCGGCCCGAAACGGGTCAACCGAATTTCCGCCTCAGCCGGCCAGCACCGCGGCCACCGCCGCGATCAGCCCGTCCGCCGTCCGGGTGGGCGCGAACCGGGTGTCCGGCCAGCGGCGCCCGCGGTGCAGCCAGACGCTCGGCAGCCCGACCGCCGTCGCCCCGCCGATGTCCGCCTCCGGGCTGTCACCGATCACCCAGGCGCCGCGCAGCGGCATCCGGGCCCGCTGGGCGGCCAGCGCGAAGATCCGCGGGTTCGGCTTGCTGACCCCGGCCTCCTCGGAGATCACCCAGTCGGCGACGTACCGGTCCAGCCCGGTCCGGCGGATCTTGGCGTCCTGCTGCCGTGACGTGCCGTTGGTGACCACCACCGGCACCCAGCCGGCGTCGTCGGCGATCCGCAGCGCGCAGGCCACCAGCGGGTCCAGCCTGGTGAACGCCACCACGCCGTCGTGCAGCTCCTCGACCAGGTCGATGGAGGGCATGCGCAGCCCGTACCGGTCCCGGATGGCGTCCGCGACGTCCCACCGGTCGGTCAGGCCGTCGGCGTCCACGGAGAGCAACCAGTCGATGTCGGTGGGCGGCGCGCCGATGCTGTCCAGGAACCGCTCACCCCAGGCACGGAACGGCCCCTCGCGGTCGAGCAGGGTGTTGTCCAGATCGAGCAGGAGCAACGGCACTCGCGCACCTTACGGGACCGGGGTGCGCCACCGACAGGCCCGAGCGCACCCGGTCGTCCGTCAGCCGACGAGCGTCGTTCGGGCGAGCCCCTGGTCGGGCAGGCGGTCGGCGAGCATGCTGTGGGCCGCGCGGGTGGCGCCCAGGGCGGCCGGGTCGAGGGTCGCCACCAGTACGTCCTCGCCGGTGTCCGCGCCCCGGGCCAGCGGCCGGCCCTCCGGCTCGTAGACCGCGGCCCCGCCGTTGAACCGCCACGGGTCCGCGCCGCCGACCGCATTGGCGAACACCACGTACATGGTGTTGTCCAGGGCGCGCGCGGCGTAGTAGAGGTCGCGACGGTGCTCCGAGCCGGCCAGGTAGCCGCTCGGGCAGAGGTAGCCGTGCGCGCCGTCCGCGGCGGCCGCCCGGCCGTGCTCTGGGAAGCAGCCGTCGTAGCAGATGCCGAGGCCGAACCGCCAGTCGTCGACCAGCAGCGTGGCGCCCCGCCGGCCGGCGTCGAACAGCTCCCGCTCGCCGCTCCAGAGCTGCTGCTTGTCGTACGCGGCGGTGACCGCGCCGGTCGGGTCGACCACCAGCGAGGTGATGGTGCGCCGCCGGTCGGGGTGCCGGACGGCGGCGCCGATCACCACGCTCGCCCCGCCCTCGCGGGCAGCCGCGCGCAGCGGGTCCAGCCGCGGGTCGTCGACCCGCCCCTCGGGATCGGCGGCCACGTCGGTGCCGGTCGGGTCGGCGCCCAGGGTCGGCGGGTGGTACGCGGGCAGGAACAGCTCGGGCAGCACCACCACCCGGGCGCCGGCGGCCCGGGCGACGAGGCGGGCGGCGGTGGCGGCGTTGCCGGCGACGTCACCGGGAACCGGCTCGGCCTGCACGGCGGCCACGGTCAGCGGACGGGTGGGGAGGGACACGACCTGGGTCACCGGAGGATCCTAACCGGCGCGGCCCACTGTGCCGATCTTGCGAGACCGCATCTCAAGCCGTACGTACGGTTTGCATCAGCCGGGTCCGCCTGGAACGATCGTTCCGTGCCCAGAGTAAGTCAGGACCAGCTCGACGCGCGCCGACAGGAGATCCTCGGCGCCGCACGGGCGTGTTTCGCCCGGCACGGCTACGAGGGTGCCACCGTCCGCCGGCTGGAGGAGGCCACCGGGCTCTCCCGGGGCGCGATCTTCCACCACTTCCGGGACAAGGACTCCCTCTTCCTCGCGGTGGCCGAGGATGACGCCGCGGTCATGGTGGAGACCGTGGCCCGCAACGGCCTGGTCCAGGTGATGCGGGACCTGCTGTCCCGGGCGGTCTCCCCGGACACCACCGGCTGGCTCGGCAGCCAGCTCGAGGTCTCCCGGCGGCTGCGCACCGATCCGGCGTTCGCCAAGCGCTGGGCGGAACGCTCGGCGGCGATCGCCGAGGCCACCCGGGAGCGCCTGGTCCGCCAGCGCGAGGCCGGGGTGCTCCGCGACGACGTGCCGATCGACGTGCTGGCCCAGTTCCTGGAGCTGGCGTACGACGGGCTCGTGCTGCACCTGGCGATGGGCCGTCCCGCCGGTGACCTGGGCCGGGTGCTCGACCTGGTCGAGGAAGCCGTCCGCCGGCACTGACCGGCCCCGGTCTCGGTCCGGTAACTCGGCCTTCCGGGAAGATCCTCGCTGGCGGACCTGCTCCACAATGAGCCGCGACCCCCTCGCGACAGGAGCGGAGCATGACAGTCCTCGCGGGCGACACCTGGGGCATCCCCGGCCCCGTCTTCCTCCGCTGGTACCTCGTGGCGGCCGTCGTGCTGGTCGTCGCGACCCTGGCCCACCGGTGGCGCGCGCTGGCCGGCACTCCGGTGCACGACGATGGACCGCTCGGGCCGCAGCAGGCGGCGTACCTCAACGGAGGCGACCAGCTCGCCGTCTGGACCGCGCTCGGCGGGCTGCGCCGTGCCGGCGCGGTCGGCGTGCGCCCCGACCGGCGGCTCACCACCGGCGCCCCGCTCCCGGCCGGCGTCACCCCCCTCGACCAGGCGATCCACCACGCCGCGAGCCGGCGCCTGCGCTCCCGGGAGCTGGGCCAGGACGAGTGGGTCCGGCGCGCCCTCGACGAGCTGCGCGACGGCCTCGTCCGGCGGGGCCTGGCGCTGGACAAGGAGCGGCGGGCGGCACTGCGCCGCAGCGCGATGCTGATCGGCGCCCTGCTGGCGCTCGGCTTCGTCCGGGCCTTCGTCGGCATCTCGAACGGCCGCCCCGCCGGCTGGCTGATGCTCACCCTGGTGCCGCTCTTCATCGCGTTCCTGCTGCTCAACCGGGTGCCGTGGCGCACCCGGGCGGCCACCCGGGCGCTGCGCGAGCTGCGCCGCCAGCACACCTGGCTGCACCCCTCCGCCGCACCGGCGTACGCCACCTACGGTCCGTCCGACACGGCGATGGGCGTGGCGCTGTTCGGCACCGCCACCCTCTGGACCATGGACCCGGGCTTCGCCGAGCAGGCCGAGATCCAGCGCCACGCGATGGGGACGAGCGGCGGCTCGGGCAGCTCCTGCGGGGGCGGCAGCTCGTGCGGCGGGGGCAGCTCCTGCGGGGGTGGCGGCGGCTGCGGCGGCGGAGGCGGGTGCGGCGGATGACCGCCGGACCGTCCGGAGTGGGCATCGGATGGCGGCCGGAGATCGCCGGCTTCGTGGCCGGCCTGCCCGGGCTGCGCTTCGTCGAGGTGGTCGCGGAGACGGTCGCTCCGGCCGGGCCGCTCCCCGACGGGCTGGCCGAGCTGCGCGGGCGGGGCGTCACCGTCGTACCCCACGGGGTGAAGCTCTCCCTCGGCGGCGCGGAGCCGGTCGACCCGGCCCGGGTGGCGCACCTGGCCGGGGTGGCCGCGGCGCTGGACGCGCCGCTGGTCAGCGAGCACATCGCGTTCGTCCGGGCCGGCGGCCTGGAGGCCGGTCACCTGCTGCCGCTGCCGCGCAGCCGGGACGCGGTGGCCGCGGTGGTGGCCAACGTGCGGCGGGCGCAGGCGGAGCTGCCCGTGCCGCTGGCATTGGAGCCGATCGCCGCGCTCTTCGACTGGCCGGACGACGAGCTGGACGAGGCCGACTTCCTCACCGAGATCCTCGACGCCACCGGGGCGCTGCTGCTGCTCGACGTCGCCAACGTGCACGCCAACGCCCGCAACCGGGGCGGCGACCCGGCCGCCCTGCTGGACCGCCTGCCGCTGGACCGGATCGCCTACGTGCACGTGGCCGGTGGCGCCGAGCAGGGCGGCTTCTACCACGACACGCACACCGACCCGGTCCCCGCCGAGGTGCTCGGCCTGGTCCGCGAGCTGTGCGCGCGGCGCCGTCCCCCGGCGCTGCTGCTGGAACGCGACGGTCACTACCCACCCGCGGCCGAGCTGCGCGGCGAGCTGGACGCCCTCGCCGCCGCCTCCGGGCATCCGGTGGTCACGTGACCGGCGGGGACCTGGCCGCACGGCAGGCCGCGCTGGTCGCGGCGCTGGTGGCCGGCGGGCCGCTGCCGCCCGGTTTCGCCCCCACCCCGGTGGAGGCGGCGCGGCGGGCGCTGCTGCGCAAGCGGGCCGGCGACGTGGCCCGGCACTGGCCGCTGCTCGCCGCCGGCCTCGGCGACGCCTGGCCATCGACCTTCGCCGGCTGGGCGGCCGGCCGCCCCACCAACGGCTCGCTGCGCGACGGCTGGGACCTGGCCCGGGAGCTGCGCGACCGGGGCACGCTGCCGCCGCTCGGCGCGGAGGAGCTGGCCGCCCGCGAGGCGGCCACCCGCTACGACGGCCGCTCGGCTCCCCGGCCGCGTCGGCTGCCGGCCGTCGCCCGGGCCGGCGGCGCCGTCGCGGTCCAGCTCGCCGGCCGGGTACGCCTGCTCCGGCCGGCACCGCGCTGAGGCGGGTGGCAGGCGCCCTCCGGGTACGGCAGGATCGGCCCCATGGATCTCGGACTCGCCGATCGGGTGTACGTGCTGACCGGCGCCTCGGGCGGCCTCGGCTTCGCCACCGCCGAGCAGCTCGTCGCCGACGGCGCCCGCGTGGTGATCTCGTCCCGCGTCCCGGAGCGGGTGGCCGCCGCCGTCGAGGCCCTCGGCGGGCCGGAGCGGGCGATCGGGCTGACCGCCGACCTCACCGACCCGGGCACCCCGGAACGGCTCGTCGCAACGGCGCGCGAGGAGTTCGGCCGGCTCGACGGGGCGCTGATCTCGGTGGGCGGCCCGCCCCGGGGCACCGCCGCCCAGATCACCGACGAGCAGTGGCGGGAGTCGTTCGAGACGGTCTTCCTGGGCAGCGTCCGGGCCGCCCGCACGGTGGCCGCCGCGCTCACCGACGGGGGCGCCATCGGGCTGGTGCTGTCCACCTCGGTGCGTGGCCCGCTGCCCGGTCTCGGCATCTCCAACGGCCTGCGCCCCGGCCTGGCCGGGGTGGCCAAGGACCTGGCCGACGAATACGGTCCGCGCGGCGTACGGGTGGTCAGCCTGCTGCCGGGGCGGATCATGACCGACCGCAACCGCGAGCTCCTGGCCGCGAGCGGCGACGCCGAACGCGCCCGCGCCGAGGCGGAGGCGTCGATCCCGCTGGGCCGGATCGGCGACCCCGCCGAGTTCGGCCGGGTGGCCGCCTTCCTGCTCTCCCCCGCCGCCGGCTACGTCACCGGGGTGACCGTGCCGGTCGACGGCGGCGCGCTGCGCGGCCTGTGACGGCGCCCCGATGAGCGACCGACGCCGCCCCTCCGGCGGCCGGCCCGACCCCGCGCCCGGGTCGCCGGCCCGGCGCTACCCGCGCCCCAGCCGGGAGCAGCTCGCGGCGGCCGCCGACCGCCTCCTCCCGGACGTGATCGCGCCCGGGCTGGACGTGCTCTTCGTCGGGATCAACCCGGGCCTGTGGTCGGCGGCCACCGGCTGGCACTTCGCCCGCCCGGGCAACCGGTTCTGGCCGGCGCTGCACCGGGGCGGCTTCACCCCGCGCCAGTTGCACCCCAGCGAGCAGGACGAGCTGCCCGGCCTCGGGCTGGGCATCACCAACATGGTCGCCCGGGCCAGCGCCCGCGCCGACGAGCTGACCGCCGAGGAACTGGTCGAAGGCGCGCGGGAGCTGACCGCCAAGGTGGCGCGGTACCGGCCGCGCTGGGTGGCGGTGGTCGGGGTCACCGCGTACCGGATCGGGTTCGCCCGGCCGAAGGCCGGCTTCGGGCCGCAGCCGGAACCGCTCGCGGCGGCCCGGCTCTGGGTGCTGCCCAACCCGAGCGGGCTCAACGCGCACTTCACCCCGGAGACGCTCGGCGCGGCCTTCGGCGAGCTGCGCGCCGCGGTCGCCGGCTAGTTGGCGGCGGCCGGCGGCAGCGCCTCCTGTGCCACGTAGGTGCCGACCGGCACCGTGGTGACCACCGGCTCCGGCTGCTCCGGCTGGGCGTACGCCGCCGGCGAGTCGGTGACCGCGAACTGCGTGCGGTAGAGCTCGGCGTAGAGGCCGCCGACGGCGACCAGCTCGTCGTGCCGGCCGCGCTCGACGATCCGCCCCTCGTCGAGGACGAGGATCTGGTCGGCGTCGCGGACGGTGGAGAGCCGGTGCGCGATCACCAGCGCGGTACGCCCGGTCAGCGCCACCGACAGCGCCCGCTGCACCGCCGCCTCGCTCTCCGAGTCGAGGTGTGCGGTGGCCTCGTCGAGGATCACGATCGACGGGGCCTTGAGCAGCAGTCGGGCGATGGCGATGCGCTGCTTCTCACCGCCGGAGAAGCGGTAGCCGCGCTCGCCGACCGTGGTGTCGAGCCCGTCGGGCAGGGCGCGGACCAGGTCGGCGACCTGTGCGCCGGCCAGCGCGGCCCAGATCTCGTCGTCGGTGGCGTCCGGCTTGGCGTAGCGCAGGTTCTCGCGGACGGTCTCGTGGAACAGGTGCGAATCCTGGGTGACCACGCCGATCTCGTCGCGCAGCGAGGCGAGCGTGGCGTCCCGGACGTCGACCCCGCCGACCAGCACCTGGCCGTCGGTCACGTCGTAGATCCGGGAGATCAGCATCGAGAGGGTGGACTTGCCGGCGCCGGAGGGGCCGACAAGGGCCACCATCTGCCCCGGCTCGACGGCGAACGAGACGCCCTTGAGCACCGGCTCGTTGACCGTCCGGTCGAGGGCGGCGACCTCCTCCAGGGAGGCCAGCGAGACGTCGGCGGCGCTGGGGTAGCGGAACCGCACGTCGCGGAACTCCACCCGGCCGTTGCCCCGGGGCACCGGCACGGCGTCGGGCTTCTCCTCGATGCCGGGGCGCAGGTCGAGCACCTCGAAGACCCGGTCGAAGGAGACCAGCGCGCTCATCACGTCGACCCGGACGTTGGAGAGCGCGGTGAGCGGGCCGTAGAGGCGGGTGAGCAGCAGCGCCAGCTTGACCACGGTGCCGGCGCTGACCGCGCCGGCGACGGCCAGCCAGCCGCCGAGCCCGTAGGTGAGCGCCTGGGCGAGGGAGGCGACTAGCAGCATCGCCACGAAGAAGGTGCGCGAGTACATGGCCGACTGGATGCCGATGTCGCGGACCCGCTCGGCCCGGCCGGCGAACCGGGCCGCCTCCACCTCGGGCGAGCCGAAGAGCTTGACCAGCAGGGCGCCCGCGACGCCGAACCGCTCGGTCATCGTCGCGTTCATCTTGGCGTCGAGGTTGTAGGACTCGCGGGTGATCTCGGCGAGCCGCCGGCCGACCCGGCGGGCCGGGATGATGAAGATCGGCAGCAGCACGAGCGCCAATGCGGTGATCTGCCAGGACAGGACGAGCATCGCCCCGGCGGTGAGCACGAGCTGGATGACGTTGCTGACCACCCCGGACAGCGTCGAGGTGAACGCCCGCTGGGCGCCCAGCACGTCGTTGTTGAGCCGGCTGACCAGCGCGCCGGTCTGGGTCCGGGTGAAGAACTGCAGCGGCATCCGCTGGACGTGGTCGTAGACCCGGGTGCGCAGGTCGAGGATGATGCCCTCGCCGATCCGGGCCGAATACCACCGCTGGGCCAGCGAGAAGAGCGCGTCGGCGACGGCCAGCACGGCGATGATCAGGGCGAGCCGGACCACGGTGGTGCCCGCGTCGGAGCCACCACCGGCGATCGCGTCGATGACGTCACCCGCGAGCAGCGGGGTGGCCACCCCGATCACCGCGGCGATCACGACGGTGATCAGGAAGACGATGATGTCGCGCCGGTAGGGCTGGGCGAACGCGACGATCCGCTTGGCGGTGCCGCGCTTGAGCTGGTGGGTGGAGATCTCGTCGCGGCTGCGCATCGACCGGAGCATGCTCCAGCCGCCCATGCCGCCACCGGCCATCGGGTTGGACACTCGTCACCTCCGGGTCGTCGGCAGCCGTGGACCGTCGGGATCAATTCTCCCGACGACTACGACAACCTCGCGAGTAACCCGGATCTTCCCGAACGGTCCTTACTATTCGCCCCGCCCGGCCAGGTCGCGGATCCGCCGGGTCTGCGCCTCCCGCTCGGCCCGCTGCTGCTCGGCGTGGGTGCGCCCGCCCGCGCCGGCGAGCAGCGCCTTGATCTCCACGATCGCGTCGCGGTTGTTGGCCAGCAGGCCCGCGGTCAGGTCGCGCACGGCGCCGTCCAGCTCCGCGGGCGGCACGACGAGGGTGGCCAGGCCGATCCGGTCCGCCTCGGCGGTGTCCATCCGGCGGCCCGTGGCGCAGATCTCCAGCGCGCGGGAGTAGCCGACCAGCTCGGCGAGGCGCTTGGTGCCGGCCAGGTCGGGAACCAGGCCGAGGGTCACCTCGGCCATGGAGAGCTTGGCGTCCTCGGCGAGCACCCGCAGGTCGCAGGCGAGGGCGAGTTGGAAGCCGGCGCCGATCGCGTGGCCCTGCACGGCGGCGATCGAGATGACGTCCGGCCGGTGCAGCCAGGTGAAGCCACCCTGGTATTCGGCGATCCGGTCGGCGCACTCCTGCTCGGGCAGGGTGGAGAGCTCGGCGAAGGACCCCGGGCCGGACGAGCCGGCGACCGAGAGGTCGAGGCCGGCGGAGAAGGCCCGCCCCTCGCCGCGCACCACGACGACGCGGACGTCGCCGGGCAGATCCCGGGAGAAGTCGCTCATCGCGCGCCACATGGCCGGGGTCTGGGCGTTGAGCACGTCGGGCCGGCACAACGTCACCGTCGCGACCGGCCCGTCGCAGTCGAGTCGTACTCCGGCCGTCTCGGCGGTCACCGGACCACCCGGAGCACAGCGCTGATGGACGACGCTGGGGGGCGGGTCACGCCTTCTTGCGGCGCCGGGCGCCGCCACGCTGCCGCAGCTGCACCCCGGACTCGGTGAGCACCCGGTGGATGAATCCGTAGGACCGGCCGGTCGAGGCCGCGAGCGCACGGATGCTCTCACCCGAGGTGTACCGCTTTACCAGGTCCTTGGCGAGCGTCTGGCGCTCGGCCCCGACGATCCGGCGACCCTTCTCAGTGCTGGTGGCTGTGCCGGTGGCTGCCATGCTGATTCCTCACGTCCCAGACTGTGCGGTTCGGATACGGTCCCACCTATTAGACCGCCTCGGACGATCATGCGCCAGATATCAACTATTCGCCAACCGACACGCTATG
Source organism: Micromonospora sp. NPDC023966 (assembly GCF_040639095.1). Lineage (NCBI taxonomy): Bacteria > Bacillati > Actinomycetota > Actinomycetes > Micromonosporales > Micromonosporaceae > Micromonospora > Micromonospora sp. NPDC023966. The sequence goes on from NZ_JBEZZJ010000033.1 coordinate 34,045, forward strand.
CAATGTCAGCTTCCCGATAGAGTGATCCTTCTGACCGGTCACTCCGCACCGGCCGGCTGGATCATGAAGGGCCGCCCGGCCGGCCGACCCGTACGCTGCCTCGGGTGATCGATCTGCTCGCCGCGGTGGCCGCCGCAGCCGGGGTGTTCGCCGCGACCAACCTCGACGACATCGTCGTGCTGACCGTGTTCTTCGTGGCGGCCCGCGGCACCGGCCGGCCCCGCCCCTGGCAGATCGTCGCCGGTCAGTACGCGGGCATCGGCGGGCTGGTCGCGGTCGCCGTGGTGGTCGCCGCCGGGCTGCTGGTGGTGCCCGACCCGTGGACCGGCCTGCTCGGGTTGCTGCCGATCGCGCTGGGCGTCCGCGCCCTGCTGGCCCGCGGCGACGACGACGAGCCGCCGGCCGTGGTCGGCAGCCTGCTCGGCGTGGCCGGGGTGACCGTGGCCAACGGCGCCGACAACATCGCCGTCTACGTGCCGGTGTTCCGTTCGCTCGACCCGGCCACCGGCCTGGTCTGGCTGCTGGTCTTCGCCGCCCTGGTGGCCGTCTGGTGCGCGGTCGCCGCCCTGCTCGGCAGCCACCCCCGGGTGGTCTCCCTGGTCGGCCGCACCGGCCACTGGCTGGTCCCGGCCGTGTTCATCGTGCTCGGCGTGGTCATCCTGACCACCTCCGGCGTCCTCCCCCACCTGACCACCGCCCTGCGCTGACGACCCGCCCACCGTCGATCATGAGGTTGACGGCGACGTGGATCTCCGGAAGTGCCGCCAACCTCATGATCGACGCGGGGCCGGGCGCGAGTGGCGCGGACCCGGGTGGTCAGGCCAGTTCGACGAGTTCCAGGAGGTCGTCGGACCAGGCGTCCTCGTCTCCGTCGGGGAGGAGGATGGCGCGGTCGGGCTTGAGGGCCAGGACGGCGCCCGGGTCGTGGGTGACCAGCACGATGGCGCCGGGGTAACGGGCGATCGCGTCGAGCACCTGCTCGCGGCTGACCGGGTCGAGGTTGTTCGTCGGCTCGTCCAGCAGCAGCACGTTGGCGCCGGAACAGACCAGGGTGGCCAGGGCCAGCCGGGTCTTCTCACCGCCGGAGAGCACCCCGGCCGGCTTGTCCACGTCCTCGCCGGAGAAGAGGAACGCGCCGAGGATCTTGCGCAGGTCGGTGTCGGTCTGGTCCGCCGCCGCGCTGCGCATGTGCTCCAGGATGGTCCGCTCCACGTCCAGCGTCTCGTGCTCCTGGGCGTAGTAGCCGAGCCGCAGCCCGTGCCCGGGGCGCACCTCGCCGGTGTCCGGTTCGAGCAGGCCGCCGAGCATCCGCAGCAGGGTGGTCTTGCCGGCGCCGTTGAGGCCCAGGATGGCCACCCGCGAGCCGCGGTCCACCGCCACGTCGACGTCCGTGAAGATCTCCAACGACCCGTACGACTTGGACAGGCCGGAGGCGGTGAGCGGGGTCTTTCCGCACGGCGCCGGGGTGGGGAAACGCACCTTCGCCACCTTGTCGGCGACCCGGACGTCCTCCAGGCCGGAGAGCAGCTTCTCCGCCCGGCGGGCCATGTTCTGCGCGGCGACGGTCTTGGTGGCCTTGGCCCGCATCTTGTCCGCCTGGGCCATCAGCGCGCCGGCCTTCTTCTCGGCGTTGGCCCGCTCCCGGCGGCGACGCCGCTCGTCGGTCTCCCGCGCCTCCAGGTACGCCTTCCAGCCCAGGTTGTAGACGTCGACCACCGAGCGGGTGGCGTCCAGGAACCAGACCTTGTTGACCACCGCCTCCAGCAGGGACGCGTCGTGGGAGATCACGATCAGGCCGCCCTTGTGGTTGGCGAGGAAGGCGCGCAGCCAGGTGATCGAGTCGGCGTCGAGGTGGTTGGTCGGCTCGTCGAGCAGCAGGATGCCGCCGCCGTTCTCGCCGGCGTCACGGAACAGGATCCGGGCCAGCTCGATGCGGCGGCGCTGGCCACCGGAAAGGGTGCCGATGGTCTGCGCCAGGGCCCGGTCGGGCAGGCCGAGGTTAGCGCAGATCCGGGCCGCCTCGGCCTCGGCCGCGTAGCCGCCGAGGGAGGCGAACTGGTCCTCCAGCGCGCCGTAGCGGCGGACCAGCCTCTCGTCGTCGGCGCCCTCGGCGAGCTTCTCCTCCAGCTCCTTCATCTGCGCCATGAGCACGTCCAGCCCGCGGGCGGAGAGCACCCGGTCCCGCCCGGTGACCTCCAGGTCGCCGGTCCGCGGGTCCTGCGGCAGGTAGCCGATCGCGCTGCGCCGGTCGATCTGCCCGGCGTACGGCTGCCCCTCCCCGGCCAGCACCTTGAGGGTGGTGGTCTTGCCGGCGCCGTTGCGGCCGACCAGGCCGATCCGGTCACCCGGCTGCACCCGCAGCGTGGTGTCGGACAGCAGGATCCGGGAACCGGCGCGCAGTTCCAGGCCGGTGGCAGTGATCATCTCGGGGTACTCGCTCTCGGGGTTCGGCGAAGGGCTGATTCAAGGCACGCGAAAGCGCCGGCGGGTCATCAGTTCCCGTCGGCGCGGGGCCGTTCAGCCTTCGCAGCGCAGCACGAGCCAAGTGTACCGGGCCGCCCCCGGCGGGCCCGCCGGATTACCGCGCAAGATCATCGGGTACCGAAAACTCCGTCCGGACCCGGTCCGGTACCGCAACCACCACATACGGACTAATCGGTGATCGGGGTCAACATGGAGCTGAACGAGAACGCGCGGGTCGACACCAGCCAGGTGGAGGATCGGCGAGGGTCCGGCGGAGGCGGCGGGATGGGCATTCCGATCCCGATCGGCGGCGGTCGGGGCGGGATCGTGGGCATCATCATCGCCGTCCTGGTCGCCCTGGTGGGCGGCGGCTTCGGGCTGAACGCGGCCACCAACGGCGGCGGCTCCGAGCAGGGCGACAACACCTCGCTGGAGCAGAAGTGCTCGGCGCAGGACGCGCTGCAGCAGCTCGACTGCCGCAACACCCTCTACGTCAACTCGATCCAGGCCTACTGGCGTACCGCCATGCCGGAGGTCTTCGGCGAGCAGTACCGCCCGTCGAAGACCGTGTTCTTCAGCCAGAACGTCAGCACCGGCTGCGGCGCGGCCGACTCCGGGGTCGGCCCGTTCTACTGCCCCGCCGACGACCTGGTCTACATCGATCTGACCTTCTACCGCCTGCTCGCCGACCAGCTCGGCGCGCAGGGCGAGTTCGCCCAGCCGTACGTGCTGGCCCACGAGTACGGGCACCACGTGCAGGACCTGCTCGGCACCGAGGCGCAGATGCGCCGCCAGCAGCAGCGCGACCCGCAGAACGCCAACACGCTCTCGGTGAAGCTGGAGCTCCAGGCCGACTGCTACGCCGGCGCCTGGGCCAAAAACGCCACCGGCACCGCCGACGAGCAGGGTCAGAAGATCTTCAAGAGCATCACCGACCAGGACATCCAGCAGGCGATCGACACCGCCGAGAAGATCGGCGACGACGCGATCCAGCAGCGCTCCGGCCGGCCGGTGAACCCGGACGAGTTCACCCACGGCACCTCCGAGCAGCGCAAGCAGTGGTTCACCAAGGGCTTCTCCACCGGCGACCCGAAGGCCTGCGACACCTTCGGCGGCAGCCTGTAACGCCCGACCGCAAACCCGGACCCCGGCGACCACCCCGGCGCCGGGGTCCCGTCGTGTCCGAACGGCACGCGGGGCGGCCCCGGCGGCTTCACCTCACCGAATGACGTCAGGCGCCGTCGGGCGCCGGGTCGCGGATCAGAATCCGCACCGCGCGGGCGGCGGCCACCGCGCCGACCAGCACCGTGTGTCGGGGCTCGGGCACGTCGAGCAGCCGCTCCGCGCGCAGGGCGGCGAGCGGGGCCAGCCGCCGGTCGGCCAGCACCGTGTCCACGGCCCTCCGGTCGCCACCGCAGACCAGCGCCGCGAGGGTCGCCGCCTCCGGCAACAGCAGGCGTACGGCCAGCTCGGCCGCGTCGCCCAGGGCCGCCTTCGCCTGGTTGTCCCGCCGCCGGGCGAACCGCTGCTGGGACCAGCCGCCGGCGGCGGTGCGCCCCTGCACGTACCGGGTGTCCACCTTGGAGACGACCAGGTCGGAGCCGTCGGCGACACCGACCGCCACCGCGCCCTTGCGGGCCAGCAGCAGGCCGAGCCGTCGGGGCGCGCCGGCCGCGGCCACGAACCCGGGCACGTCGGCGGAGGCCGGGGCGCCGGGCGGGGTGTGCAGCTCGGCGGTGGCGCCGTCCGGGGCGGTGAGCAGCAGGCCGTACCCCTCGACGATGGCGGTGGGCGGGCCGTGCCGGTCGGCGAAGCCCTCGACCCAGCGAGCGACGCGGGCCGGGTCGACCTCGACCCACCGGCCGCCCCCGGCTGCGGGTCGGCTGGTCACCGCCCGACCGTACGACATGGCGGGGCCGGCCGGCCCGCCGGGCGACGGTCGAGCGGCCGTCGGGGCCGCCGGGCGACGGTCAGGCAGCGGTCGGGAGGCCGCCGGGCGACGGTCGGGCGGCGGTCGGGCGGCGGTCGACTACCGTCGGGCCGGATGGGCGACGATCAGTCGGGCAGAAGGGTGGCGATCGCCAGGGTGGCGATCAGGGCGCTGGAGACCAGGCCGGTGACCAGGCGGCCGCGCGGCCCGGCGAGGGCGCGGCCGACCATGGTGCCGCCACCGGCGACGACCAGTTGCCAGCTCGCCGAGGCCAGGAACGCGCCGGCCACGAAGAGCGCGGCCGTGGCGCCGTCCGGATCGGCGGTGTCCTGGCGGCCGAGCACCAACGCGGCGAAGTAGAGCACCGTCGCCGGGTTCAACAGGGTCAGGCCGAGCAGCGCCGCGTACGCCCGGCCGGGCGTGTTCAGACCGCGCCCCACCGGCGCCTCCGCCACCTCCCGGGTCCGTCGGGCGGACCAGGTCCGCCACAGCCCGTGACCGGCGAGTCCGAGCAGGACCAGCGCGGCGACCACCCGCAACGGACCGGCGACCGGCGCGATCAGCCCGGCCAGGCCGGCACCGCCCAGCGCGGCGACCGCCGCGTAGAGCCCGTCGGCGGTGGCCACGGCGAGCGCCGCGGCCGCGCCGACCCGGAAGCCGGTACGGGCGCTGAGCCCGAGTATGAGGATCGCGATCGCGCCGACGGGAACGGCGACGCCGTAGCCGGCCACCAGACCGGCAAGGAACGCCCCGGTCACGACGGTGGGCGGCGGGTCGAGGCGGCCAGCGGCACGGTGCGCTGTCGACGCGCGGCGGTGGCCGCACGGACAGGAACCTGCTTCGGGTACGCCTCGATCACCGGCCCATCGTGCCCGCCCCTCCCCCACCCCGCCACCCAATTCCGCACCCGACGCGCCACCTCGCCGAGCTGGCGGTATCCGGTGCCCGTCGACACCGCCACACCGGCGCGCTGGAGTCGATCAGCCGGGTGGAGCGGTAGCCCGTCGGAGATCTTGGACGGAAACGGCCCCTACAGGGGCCGATTCCTACCAAGATCTGCTGGGTGTTCGGGGGTGTGGCGGGGAGGTGGCGGGGGGCCGGGACGGGGGGGGGGGGGGGGGGCCGGGGGGGGGGGGGGCGGGCGGGGCGGCCGCCCCCCCGGGGGGGGGGGCCCCCCCCTCGACGGGGACCGGGAACGGTCAGACGTTGAAGCCGAGGGAGCGGAGCTGGTCCCGGCCCTCGTCGGTGATCTTGTCGGGGCCCCACGGCGGCAGCCAGACCCAGTTGATCCGGATGTCGTTCACCAGGCCGCCGCCCGGGCCGGTGGTCAGCGCCTGCCGGGCCTGGTCCTCGATGACGTCGGTGAGCGGGCAGGCCGCCGAGGTCAGCGTCATGTCCAGGGTGGCCACGTTCTGATCGTCGACGTGGATGCCGTACACGAGGCCGAGGTCGACCACGTTGATGCCCAGCTCGGGGTCGACGACGTCCTTCATCGCCTCCTCGATGTCGTCGATGGCCGGCTTGCCGGCCGCCGCGGCGCCGTTGGCCGGAGCCGCACCGGCCGGGGCCGCGCCGTCGGTCGCCACCGCGCCGGTCTCCGGCGTCGAGGCGGTCTCTTCGCTGCTCATGCCTTCACCTCCGGGCTCACGCCCACCCCGGCGCGTGCCGCGGCGTCCTTGAACGCCATCCACGACAGCAGCGCACACTTCACCCGGGCCGGGTAGCGCGCGACACCCGCGAACGCCACCCCGTCTCCGAGTACCTCCTCGTCCGGCGTGACCTGGCCACGTCCGGACATCAACTCGACGAACGCCTCGTGCACCACGGCGGCGTCGTCGGCGGCCCGGCCGCGCAGCAGCTCGTGCAGCACGCTGGCCGACGCCTGGCTGATCGAGCAGCCCATCCCGTCGTACGAGATGTCGGTGAACACCTTGCCGTCGGTCGCCACCCGCACGGTGATCTCGTCGCCGCAGGTCGGGTTGACGTGGTGCGCCTCGCCGACCGCGGCGGCCCGGTCCGTCGCGTCCCGCAGGCCGCGGCCGTGCGGGTGCTTGTAGTGGTCCAGGATGATCTCCTGGTAGAGCTGGTCGAGCTGCATCAGTCGAACACCTTCCGCACCTGCTCGAGACCGGCCACCAGCGCGTCGATCTCCTCGGTCGTGGTGTACAGGTAGAACGACGCCCGGGTCATGGCCGGCACGCCGAACCGGGTGCACACCGGCTTGGCGCAGTGATGCCCCACCCGGACCTGCACGCCGAGCGAGTCGAGCACCTGCCCGACGTCGTGCGGGTGCACGTCGCCGAGCGCGAAGGAGATCGTCCCGCCCCGGCCGACCGGCACGTTCGGGCCGAAGACGCGCAGCCCCGGCACGGTGGCGAGGGCGTCCAGCGCGTACGCCGTCAGCTCCTTCTCGTGCCACTGGATGGCCCGCATCCCGATCCCGGTGAGGTAGTCGACCGCCGCGCCGAGCGCGACCGCCTCGGCGATCGGCGGGGTGCCGGCCTCGAACCGGGCCGGCGGCGCGGCGAACGTGGAGCGCGCCATCGTCACGGTCTCGATCATCGAGCCGCCGCCGAACACCGGCGGCATCGCGGCGAGCAGTTCGCCCCGGCCCCAGAGCACGCCGATGCCGGTCGGGCCGCACATCTTGTGTCCGGTGAAGACGATGAAGTCGGCGTCGTAGTCGACCACGTCCATCGGCAGGTGCGGCACCGACTGCGAGCAGTCGAGCAGCAGCAGCGCGCCCACCTCGCGGACCCGCTGGGTGATCCGCGAGGTGGCGTTGACCGTGCCGAGGATGTTGGACATGTGCACCAGCGAGACGATCTTCGTCCGCTCGGTGACCAGGTCGTCCAGCCCGGACTCGTCGAGCCGCCCGTGGTCGGTGACCGGGAACCAGCGCAGGGTCGCGCCGGTCCGCTCCGCGAGGAGCTGCCACGGGACGATGTTCGAGTGGTGCTCCATCTCGGAGATGACGATCTCGTCACCGGGCCCGATCCGGAACCTCGGGTCGGCGTCCGGCCGCAGCGAGGCGTTGGAGAAGGCGTACGCCACCAGGTTGATGGCCTCGGTGGAGTTCTTGGTGAAGACCACCTCGTCCGCGCTGGGCGCGTTGATGAACGCGGCGATCTTCGCCCGGGCCTCCTCGTACGCCTCGGTCGCCTCGGTGCCCAGCGTGTGCACCGAGCGCGAGACGTTGGCGTTGTGCCGCGCGTAGTGCTCGGCGAGCACGTCGAGCACCTGCCGCGGCTTGTGCGAGGTGTTGGCGCTGTCGAGGTAGACCAGCGGGTGCCCGTTGACCTCCCGGTCCAGGATCGGGAAGTCGGCCCGCACCCGCGCCACGTCGAAGCGGGGCACGTCGTCGTACTGCGGCATGCCCGACGGGATCGCGATGGAGGTCATCGTGCTCAGGCCCGCGCCGAACCGGCCCCGGCGACGTACCGCTCGTAGCCCTCTTCCTCGAGCTTGTCGGCCAGCTCCGGGCCGCCCTGCTCGACGATCCGGCCGGCCACGAAGACGTGCACGAAGTCGGGCTTGATGTAGCGCAGGATCCGCGTGTAGTGGGTGATCAGCAGCAGGCCGGTGTCGCCGGTGTCGCGCACCCGGTTGACGCCCTCGCTAACCACGCGCAGCGCGTCCACGTCGAGGCCGGAGTCGGTCTCGTCGAGGATGGCGATCCGCGGCTTGAGCAGCTCCAGCTGCATGATCTCGTGCCGCTTCTTCTCACCGCCGGAGAAGCCCTCGTTGACGTTGCGCTGGGCGAACGCCGGGTCCATCTGGAGCTTCTCCATGGCGCCGCGCAGCTCGCCGGCCCAGGTGCGCAGCTTCGGCGCCTCGCCGTCGATCGCGGTCTTGGCGGTACGCAGGAAGTTGGCCACCGAGACGCCGGGGACCTCGACCGGGTACTGCATGGCCAGGAAGAGGCCGGCGCGGGCCCGCTCGTCGACGGACATGGCCAGCACGTCCTCGCCGTCGAGGGTCACCGAGCCGCCGGTGATCTCGTACTTCGGGTGGCCGGCGATCGAGTACGCCAGGGTCGACTTGCCGGAGCCGTTCGGGCCCATGATCGCGTGGGTCTGACCCGAACTGACCGCCAGGTCTACCCCATGCAGGATCGGCTTGAGCTCACCCTCGGGCAGCTTGACCGACACCTTCAGGTCGCGGATCTCCAGGGTGCTCATTATCGGGTCACTCCATTGCTCGGCGTCAGGCTGACGTAGATGTCGCCGTCGCGGACTTCGACGGGATAGACGGGAACGGGTTCGGTCGCGGGCAGCCCGGTGGGCTCGCCGGTCCGTAGGTCGAAACGGGATCCGTGCAGCCAACATTCCAGCGTGCACCCGTCGACCTCGCCCTCGGAGAGGGCCACGGCGGCGTGCGAGCACTCGTCGTACACGGCGTAGAAGTTGTCGTCCTCGCCGTGCACGACGGCGATCTGCGTGCCGTCAACGTCGGCGCTGATCGCGGTGCCCTTGGGCACGTCCTCGGTCGAGCAGATCTTGATCATCAGGCGCCGGCCTTGGCGAGGCGGGCCTCGATCGCGTCGCCGAGCCGCTCGCGCAGCTCCTCGACCGGGATCTTGTTGATCAGCTCGGCGAAGAAGCCGCGGACCACCAGGCGGCGGGCCTCGCCCTCGGGGATGCCGCGGGCCATCAGGTAGAAGAGCTGCTCGTCGTCGAAGCGGCCGGTCGCGCTGGCGTGCCCGGCGCCGGCGATCTCGCCGGTCTCGATCTCCAGGTTGGGCACCGAGTCCGCCCGGGCGCCGTCGGTGAGCAGCAGGTTCCGGTTGATCTCGTAGGTGTCGGTGCCGGTCGCCTCGGCCCGGATCAGCACGTCACCGACCCAGACGGTGTGCGCGCTCTCGCCCTGCAGGGCGCCCCGGTAGCCGACGTAGCTGCGGCAGTCCGGCACGGTGTGGTCGACCAGCTGCCGGTGCTCCAGGTGCTGGCCGGAGTCGGCGAAGTAGACGCCGTAGAGTTCGGCCTCGCCGCCGCGCTGGGTGTAGTCCACCGAGGTGTACTGCCGGACCAGGTCGCCGCCGAGGCTCACCTGGACGTGCACGACCTTGGCGTCGCGGCCCAGCTTCACCCTGAGGTGCTGCGCGTGCACCGCGTCGTCGGCCCAGTCGGCGACGGTGACCAGGGTGAGCTTGGCGCCGTCGGCCACGGCCACCTCGACGTTGTCGGCCAGGGTGGCGGACCCGACGTGCTCCAGCACCAGGGTCACCTCGGCGAACCGGCCCACCTCGACGAAGGTGTGGCCGAGGGCGAGCGCGTCGGCGCCCCCGCCGACCACCCGCAGGCTCACCGGCGCCTCGACCACGGCGTCCCGGGCGACCTGCACCAGCAGCGCCCCGTCGGCCCCGCCGTACGCCAGCGCGCTGACCCGGTCGAACGGGGTGAGCACGCTGCCCACCCGCGGGTCGTCCCTGCCGATGCGGCCGACGGTGACGCCCTCGGGCAGGTCGCCGTGCTCGTGGCGGACCGTGCCGGTGGCGGCCTGCGCCTCACCGGCCAGGCCGCGCAGGCGCTTGAGCGGGGTGAAGCGCCACTCCTCCTCCAGGCCGGTGAGGGCCGGGAAGTCGGCGACGTCGTACGAGCGGAGCGCCTGCGACTTGGTCGCGGGCGGCGCGGAAGCCTGGGTAGTCATCTCTTCCTTGGTCTGTTCTGCGACGACGGTGTCATTGATCGGAGGGTGGGTCGGGGCCCGCACGGCCCGGCCCGACGGGCCGGGCCGCGGGAGTCAGCCGACCGCGCCCTCCATCTGGAGCTCGATCAGGCGGTTGAGCTCCAGGGCGTACTCCATCGGAAGCTCCTTCGCGATCGGCTCGATGAAGCCGCGCACGATCATCGCCATCGCCTCGTCCTCGCTCAGGCCCCGGCTCATCAGGTAGAAGAGCTGGTCATCGCTGATCTTGGAGACGGTCGCCTCGTGCCCCATCGACACGTCGTCCTCGCGGATGTCGACGTAGGGGTAGGTGTCGGAGCGGGAGATGGTGTCGACCAGCAGGGCGTCGCACTTGACCGTGCTCCGGCTGCTGTGCGAGCCCTCCAGCACCTGGACCAGGCCGCGGTAGGAGGTGCGGCCGCCGCCCCGGGCGATCGACTTCGACACGATGGTCGAGGAGGTGTGCGGCGCGGCGTGCACCATCTTGGCGCCCGCGTCCTGGTGCTGGCCCTCGCCGGCCATGGCCACCGAGAGCACCTCGCCCTTGGCGTGCTCGCCGGTCATGTAGACCGCCGGGTACTTCATGGTGACCTTGGAGCCGATGTTGCCGTCGACCCACTCCATGGTCGCGCCCTCGTGGCAGACGGCGCGCTTGGTGACCAGGTTGTAGACGTTGTTCGACCAGTTCTGGATGGTCGTGTAACGGCACCGGCCGTTCTTCTTGACGATGATCTCCACGACCGCGCTGTGCAGCGAGTCGGAGGAGTAGAGCGGCGCGGTGCAGCCCTCGACGTAGTGCACGTACGCACCCTCGTCGACGATGATCAGCGTCCGCTCGAACTGGCCCATGTTCTCCGTGTTGATCCGGAAGTAGGCCTGCAGCGGGATCTCCACGTGCACGCCCTTCGGCACGTAGATGAACGAGCCACCGGACCAGACGGAGGTGTTCAGGGCGGCGAACTTGTTGTCGCCGACCGGGATCACCGTGCCGAAGTACTCCTTGAAGATGTCCTCGTGCTCGCGCAGCGCGGTGTCGGTGTCCAGGAAGATGACACCCTGCTCCTCGAGGTCCTCACGGATCTTGTGGTAGACGACCTCGGACTCGTACTGCGCCGCGACACCGGCGACCAGCCGCTGCTTCTCCGCCTCGGGGATGCCCAGCCGGTCGTAGGTGTTCTTGATGTCCTCGGGCAGGTCCTCCCAGCTGGTGGCCTGCTTCTCAGTGGACCGCACGAAGTACTTGATGTTGTCGAAGTCGATCCCGGTGAGATCCGCGCCCCAGGCCGGCATCGGCTTGCGGCCGAACAGCCGCAGGCCCTTCAGGCGCAGGTCGAGCATCCAGGCCGGCTCGTTCTTCTTGGCCGAGATGTCCCGCACCACCGCCTCGTTGAGGCCGCGCTGGGCGGCCGCCCCGGCGACGTCGGGGTCGGCCCAGCCGTACTCGTAGCGACCGAGGGCGGCGAGCTGCTCCTCCTGGGTCAGGGGCTGAACGATCTGCTCGGTCATCTATCTGTCCTCACAGTGGTGACGGTGTTACCGGACTGGGCGCGCGGCTGGGTGGGAATGTGCGTGGTGCACACCCCGTCGCCGTGCGCGATGGTGGCCAGGCGCTGCACGTGGGTGCCGACCAGACGGGAGATCACCGCGGTCTCGGCCTCGCACAGCTGGGGGAACTCGGCGGCCACGTGCGCCACCGGACAGTGGTGCTGGCACAGCTGGCCGCCGGAGGCGATCGTGGACGCGTTGGCAGCGTAACCCTCGGCGGTCAGCGCCCCGGCGAGCGCCTCCGCCCGGGCCAGCGGCTCGTCGCCGGCGTCCTCCATGGCGGCGCGGCAGCGCTCCTCGAGCGCGGTCACCTGCTCGGCGGCGAACGCCTCGACCGCGTGCGAGCCGCCCGTGCGGGCGATCCAGCGCAGCGCGGCGGTGGCGATGTTGTCGTAGTGGTGGGTGCCGCAGCGCACCCGGGCCGCCTCGGTCAGCACGAAGACCTTGGCCGGTCGGCCCCGGCCCCGGCTGCCCCGCACGACCTGCTCGCGGGCCTCCACGTCGCCGTCGGCGAGCATCGCGTCGAGGTGCCGGCGGATCGCGGCCGGGCTGAGCCCGAGCGCCGAGCCGAGCTGGGCCGCGGTGGTCGCGCCCTGCTCCAGCAGCAGCTGGGTGACCCGGTCGCGGGTGGAAAGATCGGTGGACGCGGCAGTGCTGGCGACCGGAGCGGTCGCCTGGAGGTGCCCGGAGAGCGCCGCCGCGTTTTTCACAACGCCAACGTTACGTAATTCGCCGAGGGCCCGCAAACCCGGGGTCCGGTGATCCCGACCACCGGTGCGGCGGAGTCACCCGATCGGGATCAACTACGGTGCGTAGGATTCGCTCCGTGAAGGCTTCCGTCCGGTTCCCGGTCTCCCCCACGCTGCTGCGCCGCCTCGCGTACACCTCGATCATCGCGAACGTGGCGATCGTGGTCACCGGCGGGGGTGTCCGGCTCACCCGCTCCGGGCTCGGCTGCCCCACGTGGCCCCGCTGCACCGACGAGTCGTACATCGCCACCCCGGAGATGGGCGTGAACGGGGCGATCGAGTTCGGCAACCGGCTGCTCACCTTCGCGGTGGGCGTCATCGCGCTGGCCGTGGTGCTCGCCGTGCTGGCCCAGCGGACCCGCCCGCGCGGGCTGCTGGCGCTGGCCATCGGCGTGCTATTCGGCATCCCCGCCCAGGCGGTGATCGGCGGCATCACCGTGCTCACCAACCTCAACCCGTGGGTGGTGGGCCTGCACTTCCTCGCCTCGATGGTGGTGATCGCCGCCGCGTACGCGCTCTGGCGGCGCACCGTCGAGCCGGACGGGCCGGTCAGCCCGACCGTGCCGGCGCCGCTGCGTACCCTCGCCGGGCTCACCACGGTGGTGAGCGCGGCAGTGCTGGTGATCGGCACCTGGGTGACCGGCAGCGGCCCGCACGCGGGCGACCAGGGCGCGGCCCGAAACGGCCTGGACCCGGAGGCGATCTCCCAGGTGCACGCCGACGGGGTGTTCCTGCTGATCGGCCTCTCGGTGGCGCTGCTCTTCGCGTTGCGCGCGGTGGGCGCCGACCGGGCCGCCCGGGCCGCCGGGGTGCTGGTCGCGGTCGAGCTGGGCCAGGGCCTGATCGGCTTCGTGCAGTACTTCACCCACCTGCCGGCGGTGCTGGTCGCCGCCCACATGCTCGGCTCCTGCCTAGTGCTGCTGGCCACCCTGGGCGTGCTCTGGGCCACCCGGGAGCGGCGTCCGGCCGCCCCGCCGGCCCCGGCCGTGCCGGCCACCCCGGCCGACCAGCCGGTCACCGCCGCCGCCTGAGACACGCCTTCCCCGGCGTTACCGCCCGGCGGCAGCGGGAATGCGGTCCGCGTCACGGACCGTCCGCCCGAGGGGAGCCGCCGGTGTCGCGCAAGGGCCTGTCCACGACCGTCCCGCAGCGCCTGACGCCGGTGGCCGGGGCGCCGCTGTGGTGCGACGCCCACGACTTCGGGCTCACCGGCGACGGCGTGACCAACGACCAGCCGGCGCTGGCCGCCCTGGTGGACCGGCTGGGCGAGGGGTACGACGCCGACGGACGGGCCCGGGTGATCTACTGCCCGCCGGGCATCTACTCGATCCGGAACGCCGGCACCGTCTGGCGCAGCGGGGTGTCGCTGGTCGGCGCCGGGTCGGCGGCCACCCGGTTCCTGCTCAGCAACGAGGGCAACCGGAGCGATCCCGTCCCGCTGGCCTTCTGGACCACCGTCCAGCACGGCGCGGACCGGGACCGGCACATCGCCGACTGCACGTTCGCCGACTTCGAGATCGACGGCTCCGGGGTCGGCATGACCCAGTACAACTACCTCGCCAAGGGCCTGGGCCTCCAGTACGTGGTGCGCGGAGTGTTCCGCAACCTCTACATCCACCACACCGGGGCGACCGGTCTGGGCTGCGACTTCCTCCAGGACAGCCTGATCGACGGGGTGGTCGTGGTGGGCTGCGGCCGGCTGGACAGCGGCGAGCAGATGGGCGGCGCGGGCATCGGCGTCGGCATCGGCGGCTGGGGCGACGTGGAGCGGCTCACCATCGCCAACTGCACCACCCTCGGCAACGGGACCAACGGGATCTTCCTCGAGCTGCAGAAGGACTACTGGCCGCCGCCGCGCGGCTTCCGCATCGTCGGGTGCCACAGCCAGGCGAACCGGTTCGGCATCTCGGACTGGGGCGCCGACGGGCTGATCGTCTCGGCCTGCACGCTGACGAACAACCTGGAGGCGGGCTTCGACGTCTCGGCCAACGGCACGGCCGGGATCGCCGGCCGGGGCGGACTGCTCACCGACTGCGTGATCGACCGCAACGTCGGCGACGGGATCAGCATGGGCAACACCCCCGGCCCGTACGCGGTCCGGGGCAACCGGATCAGCCGCAACGGCGGCTACGGCTACCACGAGCACGACCTGGGCCACGGGTACCGGGGCGCCGCGGCGGACGTGGTGATCGAGGGCAACGAGATCTGGGACAACGCGCTGGACGGGATCCGGATCGACCGGCCGATGGTCGACGCCGCGGTGGTCGGCAACCGGATCCGGGACAACGGGCGCCGGTCCGCGCCGGCGTGCCGCGGCTCGGGCGACAGCGTGCGGTACGCCCCGCGCCGGGTCACCGACGGGTCGGCGGACTGGCCGGCCGGCGGGCACCGGGGCAAGATCGTCCGGGTCGACTCGCGGACCGCGGTGGTGGCCGACAACACCGGCACGGAGCTGTCCCTGGCCGAGGTGCGGCCCGACGGGGCCACCGGCTGGAACGAGACCACCCCGGCGCCCGGCACGCCGTACGAGCTGCCCGCCGGCCCGCCGGAGCGTGCCGGGATCGCGGTCAACGCCCCGTTCGATTCGGCCACCGTGCGGGACAACCGGATCTGGCACCGGGATGAGCACAGCCACACCTACGGGTTCTGGATCACCGGGGCGGGCAGTTGCGTCTCGTGCCGGGTGGAGGACAACGACTTCGCCGGGCACGAGGCCGCCGTCCGGCTGGACACCCCGCCGATCGGCGGGCGCTGGGACCGCAACCACTCCGACGGGGAGTGAGGCGGCTCCGGCCCACCGGAGCGGGCCGGAGCGCGGGTCAGGGCCGCCGGGCCAGGTGGGTGGCGATCGCCGCGGCGAGCCGGTCCGAGGCGCCGTCGGCGTGGCCGATGAACAGGCTCGGCTCGGTCAGCTCCAGCTCGACCAGGACGGGCGCCCCGTCCGGGCCGGGGATCAGGTCCACTCGGGCGTAGAGCAGCCGGTCGGTGCCGCCGGGCACGACGGCCAGGGTCTTCTCGGCCGTGTCGAGCTGCTCCGGGGTGGCCGTGCGGGCGTCGATCCGCTCCTCCTTGTAGAGCTCGGCCACGCCGCGGTCGGGGCCGGTCAGCATCGGCCCCTTGCGGATCGCGTGGCTGAACGCCAGGCCGTCCGGCCCGGCCAGGAAGAGCAGCGCGGTCTCCCCGGCGGTGTCCACCGCCGCCAGGTACGGCTGGACCATGGTCACCCGGCCGGCGGCGGAGAGCCGCCGTACGTGAGCCACGGCCAGCTCCCGGTGCTCCGGGTCGGCCAGGTCGTACCGGCCGGTGTCCTGGCTGCCGGCGCTGACCGCCGGCTTGATCACGTACTCCCCGGTGCCGGCCGACGGGACCCACTCCTCGCCCGGCTCGACCCAGGCGGTCGGCACGGTGGGCACCCCGGCCGCCGACAGCTCGGCCAGATAGCGCTTGTCGGTGTTCCAGGCGACCACGTCGGCCGGGTTGACCAGGGCCGGCACCGTGCGCGCCCAGGCGACGAACTCGTCGCGGCGCAGCGCGTAGTCCCAGGGCGAGCGGAGCACGACCAGGTCGTAGCCGGACCAGTCCACGGCCGGGTCGTCCCAGACCACCGCCTCGGCGGCGACGCCGCGGGCGGCGAGCGGGGCGAGCACGAGCCGGTCGTCCGGGTCGAGGTCGGGCAGGGCGGTGCAGGTGACGAGAGCGACCCGGGGTTTCCCCCGGGTCGGCTGGTAGTGGTTGGTCAATTTATGTCAACGGGCCATCGTGCGCCGGGCCATCGACCGCCAGAGGTCGTTGCTCGGACGCATCTGGTCCATCAGCTCACGCTCCCAGGCGTTCTCGACGGTGACCCCTGCCTTGGCGCAGGCCTGCCGCGCGATGTCGGTGCCGTCGGCGAACTGGTCGGCCCACACCCCGTCCTCACCCACGAGGACGATCCGTGCGCCGCGCTTGCCGACGTACTCGATGACCGCCTTCGCCCCGCCGTGTCCGGCGGCGAACGACTTGATTCCCGCGACCAGGCCGTTGGGGGCCTGCTCGGCGATCTTGTCAGCCGTCAGCGTCGTATCGGAACCATCTGCCATGACGCGAAGCCTAAGCAGACATGCACCCGGATGTGCGAGAACGATGAACTGAATGTGATGCCAATTACCTACTGGTTTAAGGAAGACCACAGGTAATTCGCCCGTACATGTCGCCTATGCCTGGGCGAATCGGGCGGCCTGGATCGTCACAGTCTGTCCGGGTTAACCCCGTCCAACTCAGGTCGAAAAAAATTCTGATGAATTCCGCCACCAAGGGGAAAGCATCCACCCCGGTCAGCGCGGGCGACAGATCAGAGCAGGGCGTCGAGGGCGACGGCCGCGAACAGAATCGTGAGGTAGGTGGTGGACCAGTGGAACAGCCGCATGGGCTTGACCGCCTCGCCGCGGGCCGCCCGCCGGCACAGCTTGTGCGCCTCGACCACGAAGATCCCGCCGACCACCAGCGCGGTGACGCCGTAGATCGGGCTCATCCCGAGCGGCCAGACGGCCAGCGAGGAGAGCAGGGTCAGCCAGGAGAAGAGGATGATCTCCGCGTTGACCCGGCGGACCGAGGCCACCACCGGCAGCATCGGGATGCCGGCCCGGGCGTAGTCGGCCTTGTACTTGATGGCCAGCGCGTAGAAGTGCGGCATCTGCCAGAAGAAGACCACCGCGAACAGGCCCCAGGCGGCCGGGGACAGCGAACCGGTGACCGCCGCCCAGCCGATCAGCACCGGCGCGGCCCCGCAGGCGCCACCCCAGAAGGTGTTGGCGGCCGTGGTGCGCTTCAGCCAGAGCGTGTAGACCAGGTCGTAGTAGGCGATCGCGGCCAGCGTCAGCCCGGCGGCCAGCCAGTTGGTGGCGGCGGCCATCAGCGCCACCGAGACCACCGCCAGCACCAGGCCGAAGATCAGCGCGTTGCGCGGCGACACTGTGTGCGCCGGCAGCGGCCGGCGCTTGGTGCGCCGCATCAACTGGTCGATGTCCCGGTCGATGTAGCAGTTGAGCACGCTGGCCGCCCCCGCGGCGAGCGAGCCGCCGACCAGCACCACGGCGACCAGCCAGAGCGCCGGCATGCCCCCGTCGGCCAGCATCATCGCCGGCACGGTGGTGACCAGCAGCAGCTCGACGATCCGCGGCTTGGTGAGCGCCACGTACGCGGCCACCACGGCCCGCACGTCCCGCCGCCCGGTCGCCGCCACCTCCGCCACCGTGCGCACCGGCGGCTGCCCGGCAGAGTCGCTGACGGGGCGCTCGGTGATCATGCTCACGGATTGCCACCTTCCGGCTTTGGCGGGGGAGGTCGGGGTCGGCTCGGACCCCTCCGGGCCCACACACCGCCCCACACACTACGCGGCGTCGTTTTGGCTGCCCCGGAGACCCGGCAACGGTGCGGGCCGTCACATTCCGAGTTGAACGGTGGATCCGGTCGGAGACGTACAGACCAGCATGCAGAGATCCCCGGGCGGACGTTTAGGGCCGCTCGATAGGGTCATCAGTGAGGGTTCCGCCCATCTGCCGAGGAGCACAACCATCGTGGCTGCCAACCGACCCGAGCTTCCCGCTCTCAACTGGTCCGACCTCGACCGCAGGGCCGTCGACACGGTCCGCGTGCTGGCCATGGACGCCGTGGAGAAATCCGGCAACGGCCACCCGGGCACGGCCATGAGCCTCGCCCCCGCGGCGTACCTGCTCTTCAACCGGGTCATGCGCCACAACCCGGCCGACCCGAACTGGCCCGGCCGGGACCGGTTCGTGCTGTCCGCCGGGCACTCCAGCCTGACCCTCTACATCCAGCTCTTCCTCTCCGGCTACCCGCTGGCCCTCGACGACCTCAAGGCGCTGCGCCAGTGGGCCTCGCTCACCCCGGGCCACCCGGAGCACGGCCACACTCCGGGCGTGGAGACCACCACCGGCCCGCTCGGCCAGGGCCTCGGCAACGCGGTCGGCATGGCGATGGCGGCGCGCCGCGAGCGCGGCCTGTTCGACCCGGAGTCCGACCGCGGCGACTCCCCCTTCGACCACGACATCTGGTGCATCGCCTCGGACGGTGACATCGAGGAGGGCATCAGCCACGAGGTGAGCGCCCTCGCCGGCCACCAGCAGCTCGGCAACCTCTGCGTGATCTACGACGACAACGAGATCTCGATCGAGGACGACACCCGGATCGCCAAGAGCGAGGACGTGGCCGCCCGCTACGCGGCGTACGGCTGGCACGTGCAGACGGTCGACTGGCGGCGCGGCGACGCCGATCAGGGCGACTACCACGAGGACGTCGAGGCGCTCCACCAGGCGCTGCTCGCCGCGAAGGCCGAGACCGGCCGTCCCTCCTTCATCGCGTTGCGCACCATCATCGGCTGGCCCGCCCCCAACAAGCAGAACACCGGCAAGATCCACGGCTCGGCGCTCGGCGCCGACGAGGTGAAGGCCACGAAGGAGATCCTCGGCTTCGACCCGCAGCGCACCTTCGAGGTCGACGACGAGGTGCTCAAGCACGCCCGCCAGGTGCTGGAGCGGGGCGCCGAGGCGCAGGCGGCGTGGACCACCCGGTTCGACGCCTGGGCGAAGGCCAACCCGGAGCGCAAGGCGCTCCGGGAGCGGATGTCCACCCGGACGCTCCCGCAGGGCTGGGCCGACGCGCTGCCCACCTTCCCGGCCGACGCCAAGGGCATCGCCACCCGGGCCGCCTCCGGCAAGGTCCTGGAGGCCCTCGCCCCGGTGCTGCCCGAGCTGTGGGGCGGCTCCGCGGACTTGGCGGAGAGCAACAACACCACCATGAAGGGCGAGCCCTCCTTCATCCCCGCCGAGCACGCGACCAAGGACTTCCCGGGCGACGAGTACGGCCGCACCCTGCACTTCGGCATCCGTGAGCACGCCATGGGCGCGATCCTCAACGGCATCGCTCTGCACGGGGGCACCCGCCCGTACGGCGGCACCTTCCTGGTGTTCAGCGACTACATGCGCCCCTCCGTGCGGCTCGCCGCGCTGATGAAGCTGCCGGTGACCTACGTCTGGACACACGACTCGATCGGCCTCGGCGAGGACGGCCCGACCCACCAGCCGGTGGAGCACCTGACCGCGCTGCGCGCCATCCCCGGCCTGGACGTGGTTCGTCCGGCCGACGCCAACGAGACCGTCTGGGCCTGGCGGCAGGCCCTGGAGCACACCGACCGGCCCACCGCGCTGGCGCTCAGCCGGCAGGCGCTGCCGACGCTGGACCGCACCGAGCTGGCCGGCGCCGAGGGCGTCGCCAAGGGCGGCTACGTGCTGGCCGAGGCGTCCACCGGCAAGCCGCAGGTGATCATCGTGGGCACCGGCTCCGAGGTGCAGCTCTGCCTCACCGCCCGGGAGCGGCTGGAGGCCGACGGCACCCCCACCCGGGTGGTCTCGATGCCCTGCCAGGAGTGGTTCTTCGCGCAGGATGAGGCCTACCGGGAGTCGGTGCTGCCGCGCGGGGTAAAGGCACGGGTGAGCGTGGAGGCGGGCATCGCCATGTCCTGGCGGGGGATCGTCGGGGACAGCGGCGAGAGCGTGAGCCTGGAGCACTACGGGGCGAGCGCGCCGCACACCGTGCTCTTCGAGCAGTTCGGGTTCACCCCCGACCGGATCGTGGCCGCCGCGCACGCGGCGCTGACCCGGGTGGGCGACATCACCGGTTTCACGACCGGCAACTGAGGGGAGCGTGGACGGCATGACGGACAGGCTGAGTGAGCTCCAGGCCGCTGGTGTGGCGATCTGGCTCGACGATCTTTCCCGGGTACGACTCAGCTCCGGCGGGCTGGACAAGCTCCGCCGCGAGTCGCACGTGGCCGGGGTCACCACCAATCCGACCATCTTCGCCAAGGCGCTCAGCGACGCCGACGAGTACAACTGGCAGCTGCACGACCTCGCCACCCGCGGCATCGAGGTCGAGGAGGCGGTCCGCATGCTCACCACGTACGACGTGCGGTGGGCCTGCGACGTGATGCGCCCGTCCTACGACAAGAGCGCCGGGGTGGACGGCCGGGTGTCGATCGAGGTCGACCCGCGGCTGGCCCACGACTCCGACCGGACCGTCGCCGAGGCCAAGGCGCTCTGGTGGCTGGTCGACCGGCCGAACCTGTTCATCAAGATCCCGGCCACCGAGGCGGGCCTGCCGGCGATCACCGCGACCCTGGCCGAGGGGGTCAGCGTGAACGTCACGCTGATCTTCGGCCTGGACCGGTACTCGGAGGTCATGGAGGCGTTCCTGGCCGGTCTCGAGCAGGCGAAGGCTAACGGTCACGACCTGTCGAAGATCGGCTCGGTGGCCTCGTTCTTCGTCTCCCGGGTCGACACCGAGGTGGACAAGCGGCTGGAGAAGATCGGCTCCGACGATGCCAAGGCGCTGCGCGGGAAGGCGGCCATCGCCAACGCCCAGCTGGCGTACGAGCGCTACGGCAAGGTCTTCGGCTCCGACCGGTGGAAGAAGCTGGCCGACGCGGGCGCCCACCCGCAGCGCCCGCTGTGGGCCTCCACGTCGACCAAGAATCCCGACTACCGGGACGTCATCTACGTGGAGGAGCTGATCGCTCCCGGCACGGTCAACACCATGCCGGAATCGGTCATCCACGCCTACGCCGACCACGGCGAGACCCGCGGCGACACCATCACCGGCTCGTACGACGAGGCCCGCAAGGTCTTCACCGACCTCGAGGCGGCCGGCGTGGACATGACCGACGTGATCGCCACCCTCGAGCGGGAGGGCGTGGAAAAGTTCGAGACGAGCTGGCTCGAGCTGATCGACGGGGTCAAGAAGTCCCTGGCCGAGGCGGCCAAGGGCATCGGTCAGCCGGGCCGGGCCGCCAAGGGCAACGCGAAGGCCGCCGAAAAGGCCGGGGGCGACGCGTGACGGACGGCGCCGGACGCGTCCCGGGGGGCCACCCCGGGACGCGTCACGCCACGAGGACGGGGTGGTGAGGTGAGCGACCTGCTGGCCGGCCGGGCGGACATCGCCGCCGGGCTGGCCGTGCACGGCGCGGACGCGGTCGACGGGTCCGCGCCCGCGTCCGTGCGGGCCGCGCTGGTCGCCGCGGACCTCCCCGCCCGGCTCGCCGCGAAGGACCCGACCCTCTGGGGGCCGGACGCCGAGGCGACGGCCCGGATCCGGCTGGGCTGGCTGGACACCCACGCGCGCAGCCGGGAACTCCTCCCCCAGCTCGCCGAGCTGACCGAGGAGCTGGCCGACCTGGACCACGTGGTGCTCGCCGGGACGGGCGGCTCCGCGCTCGCCCCGGAGGTGCTCGCCCGGACCCTCGGCCGGCCGCTGACCGTGCTGGACACCACCGACCCGGGCCAGGTCCGGGCGGCCCTGGCCGACCGGCTGGAGCGCACCGTGGTGGTGGTCGCCGGCAAGTCCGACGGCACGGTGGAGACCGACAGCGTCCGGCGGGCGTACCGGCAGGCGTTCCTGGACGCCGGGCTGACCGAGGCGGAGGCCGCCCGGCACTTCGTCGTGGTCACCGACCCCGGCTCCCCGCTCGAGGCGGTCGCCGACGAGTTGGGCGTGGTGGTCATCCAGTCCGACCCCGAGGTGGGCGGGCGATACTCGGCGCTCACCGCGTTCGGGCTGGTCCCCGCGGCGCTGGCCGGGGTGCCCGTCGCCGACCTGCTGGACGACGCCGAGGCCCTCGCCGGCGCGCTCGGCCGGGACCGGGACAACCCGGGCCTGGCCCTCGGGGCGGCGCTCGGCGCGGCGGCCACCACCGGCCGGCCAACGGTCGCGCTGGTGTCCGACGGCACCGGGCTCGACGGGCTGGGCGACTGGGCCGAGCACCTGCTCGCCGAGTCCACCGGCAAGGCCGGCCGGGGCATCCTGCCGGTGGTGGTGGAGTCTCCGGACGCCCCCGGCGCCACCGGCCCGGACGTGCTGACCGTGGGCTACGGCGGCTCCCTCGGGCCGGGTGTCGCGCCCGGCCCCGCCGACGTGGCGGTCAACGGCCCGCTCGGCGCGCAGTTCCTCACCTGGGAGTACGCCACCGCGATCGCCTCCGCCGTGCTCGACGTCGACCCGTTCGACCAGCCGGACGTCGCCGAGAGCGAGGAGCACGCCGCGCGGCTGCTCACCGCCGGCCCGCCGCCGGAGTCGCCCTCGTCCACCGACGGCCCGGTCCAGGTGTACGCCCCGGCCGGGGCGCCCGCCGACCTGGCCGGCGCGCTGCGCTGGCTGCTCGACGGGCTGGGCGACGACGGCTATTTGGCGGTGACCGCGTACCTCGACCGGTGGGCCGACGCGGCGGTGGCCGGGCTGCGCCCGCTGCTGGCGCGGGCGACGGCGCGCCCGGTGACCTTCCGGTGGGGGCCGCGATACCTGCGCTCCACCGGGCAGTACCACAAGGGCGGCCCGCGGGCCGGCAGCCACCTGCAGGTGACCGGGGCGGTCACCGACGATCTGCCGGTGCCCGGCCGCCCGTACACCTTCGGAGACCTTCAGGCGGCCCAGGCCGCCGGCGACCGGCGGGCCCTCGCCGGTCGCGGGCGGCCGGTGCTGCGCCTGCACCTGACCGAGCGGGCGGCGGGCGTCGCCCAGCTACTGGATGCGGCCGGACGGACACTGACGTGACGATGAATGACGTGACATCGGCGGAGCGAGGAGGCGGCATGAACCCGCTGCGCGATCCTCAGGACCGCCGGCTGCCACGGATCCCGGAGCCGTGCGCTCTGGTGATCTTCGGGGTGACCGGCGACCTGGCCAAGAAGAAGCTCCTGCCGGCGGTCTACGACCTGGCGAACCGGGGGCTGCTGCCGCCCGGTTTCGTGGTCCTGGGCTTCGCCCGGCGCGACTGGGGCGACGGCGACTTCGAGTCGCTGGCCCACGAGGCGGCCAAGAAGCACGCCCGTACCCCCTGGCGGGAGGAGGTGTGGGCCCGGCTCGCCGGCAACATCAAGTTCGTCGGCGGCTCGTTCGACGACGACGCCGCTTTCGACCACCTGGCCGCCACCCTCGACGAGCTGCGCGACACCCACGGCATCCCGGGCAACGCCGCCTTCTACTTCTCCATCCCCCCGGCGGCCTTCCCGGTGGTGCTCAAGCAGCTCGCCCGCACCGGCATGGCGGACAACGCCAAGTCCGGCGGCTGGCGCCGGGTGGTGGTGGAGAAGCCGTTCGGCAACGACCTGCCCTCGGCGAAGGCGCTCAACGACCTGGTCGACGACGTGTTCACCCGGCAGGACGTCTTCCGGATCGACCACTACCTGGGCAAGGAGACGGTCCAGAACATCCTGGCCCTGCGGTTCGCCAACAACCTGTTCGAGCCGCTGTGGAATTCCAAGTACGTCGACTCGGTGCAGATCACCATGGCCGAGGACGTCGGCATCGGCACCCGGGCCGCCTTCTACGACTCGGTCGGCACCGCCCGCGACGTGCTGCAGAACCACCTGCTCCAGCTGCTCGCCCTGGTGGCCATGGAGGAGCCGACCAGCTTCGACGCCGACGAGATCCGGACCGAGAAGCTCAAGGTCCTCAAGGCCATCACGTTGCCGCAGGACGTCTCCCAGGACACCGTCCGGGGCCAGTACCTGCCCGGCTGGGTGGGCGGCGAGCGCGCCGTCGGCTACCTCGAGGAGGAGGGCGTCCCGCCGGACTCCACCACCGAGACGTACGTGGCGGTGAAGCTGGGCATCCAGAACCGGCGCTGGGCCGGGGTGCCGTTCTACATCCGGGCCGGCAAGCGGCTGCCCCGGCGGGTCACCGAGGTGGCCATCGTGTTCAAGACGGCGCCGCACCTGCCGTTCAACCCGGCCGACATGGAGTCGCTCGGCCCCAACCAGCTCGTCATCCGGGTCCAGCCGGACGAGGGCGTGGTGCTGAAGTTCGGCTCCAAGGTGCCGGGCACCACCATGGAGGTCCGCGACATCGCGATGGACTTCCAGTACGGCGAGGCGTTCACCGAGTCCAGCCCCGAGGCGTACGAGCGGCTGGTGCTGGACGTGCTCATCGGCGACCGGACGCTGTTCCCGGACGCCGCCGAGGTGGAGCAGAGCTGGCAGGTGGTGGACCCCTTGGAGCACGCTTGGACGGGCACCACGCCGGAGCCGTACCGGGCCGGCGAGTGGGGTCCGCGGGCCGCGGACGAGATGCTGGCCCGCGATGGCCGGTCCTGGCGGAGAGCGTGAGCGAGCACTGTGAGCGAACCAGGAGGTTCCATTGATCGGGCTGTGGGACACCACCGGGAACGAGGTGGTCAAGGCGCTCGCCGCCGAGCGGCGTAGCGCGGGCGGGGTGGCCAGCGGCATGGCGCTCACGCTGATCGTCGTGGTCGACGAGAAGCGGGTCCGGGAGGCCGAGGCCGCGGCGACCATCGCCGCCGCCGCCCACCCGTGCCGGCTGCTCGTCGTGGTCCGCTCCGACGTCGAGCGGGACCGCAACCGGCTGGACGCCGAGATCGTCGTCGGCGGCCGGCTCGGCCCCTGCGAGGCGGTGGTGACCCGGATGTACGGCCGGCTCGCGCTGCACGCCGAGTCGGTGGTGATGCCGCTGCTGGTGCCGGACGTGCCGGTGGTGACCTGGTGGCACGGCGAACCGCCGGAGGAGATCGCCACCGACTTCCTCGGCGTCGTTGCCGACCGGCGGATCACCGACGCGGCGCAGGCCGCCGACCCGATCGCCGCGCTCAAGCAGCGGGCCGCCGACTACGCCCCGGGCGACACCGACCTGGCCTGGACCCGGATCACCCCGTGGCGCACCCTGGTCGCCGGGGCCTTCGACACCACCGAGGCCCGGGTCACCGAGGCGACCGTGGTGGCGCCGCGGACCGACCCGACGGCCGCGCTGATGCGGGGCTGGCTGATCGCTCGGCTCGGCATCGACCCGGCCTGGCAGCACACCGACGAGTTCCCCCGGATGCGCGAGGTGCAGCTGCGCTGCGCCAACGGCGACCAGCTGACGCTGAGCCGGGACGAGAACGTGGCCATCTTCCGGCGTACCGGCCAGGAGGACCGGACGCTGCCGCTGGTCCGCCGGCCGCTCGGCGACGAGCTGGCCGAGGAGCTGCGCCGGCTCGACGCCGACCAGGTCTACGCGGAGGCGCTCGGCGCGACCGCCGGCCTGACCGGGCTGGACCAGCGGCCCGCCCAGCGGGTGCACGTGTGGAAGGATCCGGCGACCGCCCAGCGGGCCGAGGCCGGGCTCACCGCGCACGCCGGCGCGACCGCCAACGAGTGAGCGGCACCGCCGCGCGGCGGCACGGACCGCTCGGCGGTCGGACAGCACAGGTGACCGCCGCGGGGCGGTCGGAGGGCGAAGGCACGATGGATGAGTGAGGCGAGTGTCGCCGTACACGCCGATCCCGACCTGCTGGCGCAGGCGGTGGCGGCCCGGTTGGTGGTGAAGCTGCTCGACGCGCAGGCCGAGCGGGGCCAGGCGTCGGTGGTGCTGACCGGCGGGCGGATCGCCGCGGCGGTGTACCGGGCGGTGGCGCAGCTGCCGGCCCGGGACGCGGTCGACTGGTCCCGGGTCGACGTCTGGTGGGGCGACGAGCGGTTCCTGCCCTCGGGTGACCCGGAGCGCAACGAGACCCAGGCCCGGGCCGCGCTGCTGGACGGGGTGCCGCTGGACCCGGCCCGCATCCACCCGATGCCGGCCTCCGACGGGCCGGCCGGCAACGACCCGGAGGCGGCCGCCGCCGAGTACGGGCAGGAGCTGGCCCGGGCCGCCCGGCCGGGGACCGCCACCCTCCCCCACTTCGACGTGCTGATGCTGGGTGTCGGCGAGGACGGGCACGTCGCCTCGGTCTTCCCGGAGCATCCCGTGCACCACGACACCCGGCTGTGCAGCGCGGTCCGCGGCAGCCCCAAGCCGCCGCCGGTGCGCACGACGCTGACCCTGCCGGCGATCAACACGGCCGAGGAGGTGTGGCTGATCGCCGCCGGGGCGGACAAGGCCCGGGCGGTCGGGATGGCCCTCGCCGGGGCCGGGCCGGTGCAGCTGCCGGCGGCCGGGGTGCACGGGGTGTCCCGTACCCTCTGGCTGCTGGACCGGGCGGCGGCGGCCGACGTGCCGCCCCGGCTGCGCAGCCTGCGCTGAACGACGGTGGGAGCCCCGGCCCGGGCGGGTCGGGGCTCCCGCGTGTTCAGGCCCCGCCTCGCCGCCGGCGCAGCGTCTCCAGGGCCTCGGCGAGCAGCGCCTCGCCCTGCTCCGGGGTGCGCCGCTCCTGCACGTACGCCAGGTGGGACTTGTAGGGCTCGACCCGAGCTCGGCCGGGCGGGTTGCCCGGGTCGGGGCCGGCCGGCTCACCGCAGCGCGGGCAGTCCCAGGTCTCCGGGGTCTCCGCCTCGGCGGCGATGAGGAACTGGACGCGGTGGTTGTTCCCGCACCAGAAGGTGACGGGCCGGCGGGGCGCCGGCTCGATGCGCTGCTCGAAGCGCTCGGGGGCGGACCCGATCCGGGTGCCGCGGATGACGTTGCCACTGGACACGGCTGCTCGCTCCTGTCGTCGGAGGGGACCGCCGCTTACGGGGATGAGCGGCGGGCGACGCGCGGAGAAACACAAAACTGCGCGCGGTCCGTAACGGACCGCGCGCAGATTGTACGACTCGGAGCGCCCGCTCAGGCGCCGCTGCCCGTCTGGAGCCGGAGCCAGAGCCCGATCCCGACGATGCACGCGAACCAGATGATCCCCACCAGAACCGTGTAGCGGTCGAGGTTCTTCTCGGCCACGGAGGAACCGGCCAGGCTGGAGCTGACGCCGCCGCCGAACATGCTCGACAACCCGCCGCCCTTACCACGGTGCAGGAGGATCAGCAGGGTGAGCAGGATGCTCGTGATGACCAGCAACACGATCATCGTGTAGGCGAACCAGATCGGCATGGCGGGGGTCAATCCTCTCGTTGCGATCACTGCCCGGTCCTGACGGGCACGGCGGCACCGACCGGTGGGCGGGCAGCGTCAAGGATAGCGAGCGATCAGCGGGCGATGTGCTCCGGGAACCGGCAGATCTGCGCGAATTCCTCGGCGTCCAGGCTGGCACCCCCGACCAGGGCCCCGTCCACGTCCGGCTGGGCCATGGTCGCCGCCACGTTCGACGACTTCACCGACCCGCCGTAGAGGATCCGGACCTGGTCCGCCGTGTCCTGGCCGAAGGTCTCCACCAGGCGCTTGCGCACCTCGCCGCAGACCTCCTGGGCGTCCTCCGGGGTCGCCGTCTTGCCGGTGCCGATCGCCCAGACCGGCTCGTACGCCACCACGACTTGGGTGACCTGCTCCGGGGTGAGCCCCTTCAGGGCGGCGTCGAGCTGGTCGCAGCAGTGCGGCACGTGCCGGAGCTGCTCGCGGATCTCCAGCCCTTCGCCGATGCAGAGGATCGGGGTGAGCCCGTTCGCCAGCGCCGCGGCCACCTTGGCGTTGATCAGCGCGTCGTCCTCGTGGTGGTACTGCCGCCGCTCGGAGTGGCCGACCACCACGTAGGTGCAGCCCAGCTTGGCGAGCATCGGCCCGGCGATGTCCCCGGTGTAGGCGCCCGACTGGAACGGCGACAGGTCCTGCGCGCCGTAGCCGATCAGGAGCTTGTCGCCGTCCACCGCGGTCTGCACGGTGCGCAGGTCGGTGAAGGGCGGCAGGACCACCGTCTCGACGGCGGTGAGCTGCTTCTCGTTGAGGCTCGCGGCCAGCTTCTGC
Source organism: Micromonospora sp. NPDC023966 (assembly GCF_040639095.1). NCBI lineage: Bacteria > Bacillati > Actinomycetota > Actinomycetes > Micromonosporales > Micromonosporaceae > Micromonospora > Micromonospora sp. NPDC023966. The sequence continues at coordinate 62,050 of NZ_JBEZZJ010000033.1, forward strand.
ACCAGCAGGTTGGCCTCGAGGTGGTTCAAATTCATCTTCCAGTTGCCGGCCATCAGCGGCCGACGGGTGGTGCTCGCCATTCAGCTCTCCAGGGCCGCGATGCCGGGGAGGGTCTTGCCCTCGAGGTATTCCAGGGAGGCGCCACCGCCGGTGGAGATGTGCCCGAACGAGGACTCGTCCAGGCCGAGCGCCCGCACCGCCGCGGCCGAGTCGCCGCCGCCGACCACGCTGAACGCGTCGGCCTTGGTGATCGCCTCGGCGATGCCCCGGGTGCCGTTGGCGAACGCGGCCATCTCGAACACGCCCATCGGCCCGTTCCAGAAGATCGTCTTCGCCTGGGACAGCGCGGCCGCGAAGCCGGCCACCGTCTCCGGGCCGATGTCCAGCCCCAGCCGGTGGCTCGGGATGCCGTCGGCGGGCACCGTGTCGTGGGTGGCGTCGGGCGCGAACGCGTCCGCGGCCACCACGTCGACCGGGAGCAGGATCTTGCCGCCCGAGCGCTCCAGGAGGTTGCGGCAGGTCTCGACCATCTCCTCCTCGAGCAGCGAGGTGCCCACCTCGTGGCCCTGGGCCTTGAGGAAGGTGAAGCACATCCCGCCGCCGATGAGCAGCCGGTCGACCGTGGGCAGCAGGGCCTCGATCACGGCCAGCTTGTCGGAGACCTTGGAGCCGCCCAGCACCACCACGTACGGCCGCTCCGGGTCGCCGGTGAGCTTGCTGAGCACCTCGACCTCGCGCAGCACGAGCCGGCCGGCAACGTGCGGCAGCCGGGCCGGCACGTCGTAGACGCTGGCGTGCTTGCGGTGCACCGCGCCGAAGGCGTCGTCGACGTAGGCGTCGCCGAAGGCGGCGAGCTGGTCGGCGAACGCGCCCCGCTCGGCGTCGTCCTTGCTGGTCTCACCCTTGTTGAAGCGCAGGTTCTCCAGCAGGGCGACCTGGCCGTCGGCCAGGCCCTCCACGGTGGAACGGGCCGAGTCGCCGACGGTGTCCTCGGCGAAGTGCACCGGCGCGCCGAGCAGCTCGCCGAGCCGCCCGGCGACCGGGCGGAGGCTGAACTGCGGGTCGGGCGCGCCCTTCGGGCGGCCCAGGTGCGAGCAGACGACCACCTTGGCGCCGGCCTGGACCAGCGCGCTCAGGGTCGGCAGCACGGCCCGGATCCGGCCGTCGTCGGTGATCTCACCGCTCTGCTTGTCGAGCGGGACGTTCAGGTCGGCGCGCACGAGCACGCGCCGACCCGACACCCCCTCGCCGAGCAGGTCGTCGAGGTTGCGGATGCTCACAGCGACGAACCCACCAGCTTGACCAGGTCGACCAGGCGGTTCGAGTAGCCCCACTCGTTGTCGTACCAGCCGACCACCTTGACCTGGTTGCCGACCACCTTAGTCAGCGGCGCGTCGAAGATGCACGACGCCGGGTCGGTGACGATGTCGGTGGACACGATCGGGTCCTCGTTGTAGATCAGGATGCCCTTGAGCGGGCCGTCCGCGGCGGCCTTCAGCGCGGCGTTGACCTCGTCCACGCTGGTCTCCCGAGCGACGTTGACGGTGAGGTCGGTGACCGAGCCGGTCGGGATCGGCACCCGCAGCGCGTACCCGTCGAGCTTGCCCTTGAGGTCCGGCAGCACCAGGCCGATGGCCTTCGCGGCGCCGGTCGAGGTCGGCACGATGTTCAGCGCGGCGGCCCGGGCCCGGCGCAGGTCCTTGTGCGGCGCGTCCTGCAGGTTCTGGTCCTGGGTGTACGCGTGGATCGTGGTCATCAGACCGTGCTGGATGCCGAACGTGTCGTGCAGCACCTTGGCCATCGGAGCGAGGCAGTTGGTGGTGCAGGAGGCGTTCGAGATGATCGTGTGCTTGGCCGGGTCGTACTGGTCCTGGTTGACGCCCATGACCACGGTGACGTCCTCGTTCTTCGCCGGCGCGGAGATGATGACCTTCTTGGCCCCGCCGTCGATGTGCGCCTTCGCCTTGGTGGCGTCGGTGAAGAAACCGGTGGACTCGATGACGACGTCGGCGCCGACCTCGCCCCACGGCAGCTTGGCCGGGTCCTTCTCGGCGTACGCCTTGATGGTCTTGCCGCCCACGGTGATCTCGTCGGCGGTGGCCTTCACCTCGTGCGGGAGGCGGCCCAGGATGCTGTCGTACTTGACAAGGTGGGCGAGCGTGGCGTTGTCGGTCAGGTCGTTGACCGCCACGACCTCGATGTCAGCGCCGGACGCCAGCACTGCCCGGAAGAAGTTGCGGCCGATCCGGCCGAAGCCGTTGATGCCAACCCGGATGGTCACAGGTCCCATCTCCTCGCGTTCTGGTCCGCCGGCGTCGAACCCCGGCCGGCGGAGATTGTTCGCCGACCGGTGGAGCCGGCCGTTGACGGTTCATCTCGGCCACCCCGCCGCGGTCCCAGGAGACCAGACCGCCCGAGGCGGTGAGCACGGCGAGGAGAGCCTTTGCCGGCCCCCTTGCCGTACGCAGCGACCTTATCCGAGCGCGCGCCGCCGCGCTGCGGCGGGTGGTGATCCCCCTCGCAGCTCGACGCCTCACCGGTCCTATCAGACCACGAGCATGTCGGGCGTGACGGCCGCTTCGGTATCCGGGATGCCCAGGTCGCGGGCCCGCTTGTCGGCGAGCGCGAGCAGCCGGCGGATCCGGCCGGCGATGGCGTCCTTGGTCAGCGGCGGGTCGGCCAGCGCGCCGAGTTCCTCCAGCGAGGCCTGCCGGTGCTCCAGCCGCAGCCGGCCGGCCGAGGTCAGGTGGTTGGGGGCGTCCTCGGCGAGGATCTCCAGCGCGCGGGTGACCCGGGCGGCGGCGGCCACCGCGGCGCGGGCCGAGCGGCGCAGGTTGGCGTCGTCGAAGTTGGCCAGCCGGTTCGCGGTCGCCCGGACCTCGCGGCGCACCCGCCGTTCCTCCCAGGCGAGCACGCTGGAGTGGGCGCCGATCCGGGTGAGCAGCGCGGCGATCGCGTCGCCGTCCTTGACCACCACCCGGTCCACCCCGCGCACCTCGCGGTTCTTGGCGGTGATGCCGATCCGGCGGGCGGCGCCGACCAGGGCGAGCGCGGACTCCGGGCCGGGGCAGGTGATCTCCAGCGCGCTGGACCGGCCCGGCTCGGTCAGCGAGCCGTGCGCCATGAACGCGCCGCGCCAGGCGGAGACCGCGCAGCAGACGTTGGCGGCCACCACGTGCGGCGGCAGGCCGCGCACCGGGCGGCCCCGGACGTCCAGCAGGCCGGTCTGCCGGGCGAGGGCCTCGCCGTCCTTGACCACCCGCACAATGAAGTGGCTGCCCTTGCGCAGGCCGCCCGAGGCCAGCACGTGGATCTCGCTCGGGTAGCCGTAGACCTCGGCGATCTCCCGGCGGAGCCGCCGGGCCACCGCGCCGGTGTCCAGCTCCGCCTCGACCACGACGCGACCCGACACGATGTGCAGGCCGCCGGCGAACCGGAGCAGGGCGGCCATCTCCGCCCGCCGGCAGCAGGGCTTGGGCACGTCGACCCGACTCAGCTCGTCCTTGACCGCAGCCGTCATCGCCATGTTGCGCGCCCCCTCACGGACCGGTTCCGGCGTGTCGCCGGTGATTACGTACGTGTCTAACGATCGGCGCCCAGGACAGGCACCAGCGCGGCGCCCAGGGCGGCCGGGTCATGACGGGGCGTGCCGTCGGTGACGGCGACGGGAGCGAGGACCAGCCGGGCATCCAGCGATTCTGCCGCACGTTCGACCGCCACGGGATCACCCACCGCCTTGGAGTCGGCCAGCACCATGTCCACCTTCAACTCGGGCAGATAGCGCCGGAGGGTGTCCAAATGGTCAGGCAGGGAGAGCCCGAGGGTCTCCTTCTCCGCCACCAGGTTGAGGGTCACCAGGCGACGCGCCGGGCTGGAGACGATCGCGTCGGCCAGGCCCGGCACCAGCAGGTGCGGCAGCACGCTGGTGTACCAGCTGCCCGGCCCGAAGATCAGCCAGTCGGCCGCGCGCACCGCGGTCACCGCCTCGGCGCAGGCGGCCGGCGCGGCCGGGGTGAGCCGCAGCGACTCGACCGTGCCGGAGGTGACCGCCACCTGGTGCTGGCCGCGCACCGTGCGGACCTCGTCGGGGCGGTCCGGGTCGGCGCCGCGTACCCGGGCCTCGATGCCGACCGGCTGCCGGGACATCGGCAGCACCCGGCCGACCGCGCCGAGCATCGCGCCGGCGTGGTCGAGCGCGACCACCGGGTCGCCGAGCAGCTCGGTCAGCCCGTGCAGCAGCAGGTTGCCGACCGCGTGGCCGGCGAGCGAATCGGCCGCTCCCCCGCTCGCCGCGGCGGCGGCGAAGCGGTGCTGGAAGAGCGCCGCGCTGCGCCGGGTGGCCGGGTGGTCGCCGGCCAGGGCGACGAGCGCCTGCCGCAGGTCGCCCGGGGGCAGGCCGCCGCGCTCCGCGCGCAGCCGCCCGCTGGAGCCGCCGTCGTCGCCGACGGTGACCACCGCGGTGATGTCCAGGTCCAGTTCGGGTACGCAGTGCCGCAGCGCCCGCAGCGACGCCGAGAGCCCGTGCCCGCCGCCGAAGGCGACCACCCTGGTCGGGTTCATTCCCGCCCCAGGTCCCGGTGCTGCGCGTTGGCGGCGATGCCGGAGCGGCGCAGCCGGGCGGCCAGCTCCTCGGCGATCGCCACGCTGCGGTGCTTGCCGCCCGTGCAGCCGACGGCCACGGTCAGGTAGCGCTTGCCCTCCCGCTCGAAACCGGCGGTGGTGGCGTTGACCAGGTCCGCGTACCCGGCCACGAAGGCGTCCGCCCCCTCCTGGCCCAGCACGTACGCGCTGACCGCCTCCTCGCGCCCGGTGTGCTCGCGCAGCTCCGGCACCCAGTACGGGTTGGGCAGGAACCGGGCGTCCATCACGAAGTCGGCGTCCGGGGGGAGGCCGTACTTGAAGCCGAAGGAAAGCACGGTGATCCGCAACCGGCGGGAGTCCTCCCCGCCGAACAGCTCCTCGACCCGGCGGCGGAGCTGGTTCACGTTCAGGTGGCTGGTGTCGATGATCACGTCGGCCTGGTCCCGGGCCTCCTCCAGCAGGGCCCGCTCGACGGCGATCCCGTCGGCCAGCCGCCCGTCGCCCTGCAACGGGTGCGAGCGGCGCACGCTCTCGAACCGGCGGATCAGCACCTCGTCGTCGGCGTCGACGAAGACCACCCGGGGCTGGAAGCCGCGCTCGCGCAGCTCCCGGATCGCCCCGGCCAGGTCGGTGGAGAAGGCCCGCGAGCGGACGTCCAGCACCATCGCCGTACGCCGGGCCGCGCCACCGGCCTTGAAGGCCAGCTCGGCCATGTCCAGCATCAGCGCCTGGGGCAGGTTGTCCACCACGTAGTAGCCGACGTTCTCCAGCGCCCGGGCCACGGTGCTGCGGCCACCGCCGGACAGGCCGGTCACCACCACCAGGGTGGTCTCCGCCTCGGCCGGCGCCGGCCGTCCGAGAGCTGTCTCCGCGTTGGTCGGCACCAGGTCTCCCGCCGTCCGCGCCTCGCTCACCCGCTACCCCCAGCCGTGGCGCCGCGGCCGATCGGCCGCGCGCGTGGTCAGTCAGCGACTCTAACGGCTGCGACCCCGTCCGGGATTCCACGGGGTGACGACCGGAACAGGTGCTTGTCCGTTTTGTCAAGGTCCGGGTTGCCGCCACACGCCCGTTCGGGGCGGGGCGCTGTCGGCGGACGCTCGTAGACTGCGCGGATGGTCTCCCCCACCGATGAGCGGACCGAGGACGCGCTGCGGGTGCTCCGCCGGGTGTTCGGCTACGACGCCTTCCGCGGCTTCCAGCACGAGGTCGTCGAGCACGTGGTGGCCGGCGGCGACGCGCTGGTGCTGATGCCGACCGGGGGCGGCAAGTCGCTCTGCTACCAGATCCCGGCGCTGGTCCGCGACGGCGTGGCGGTGGTGGTCTCGCCGCTGATCGCGCTCATGCAGGACCAGGTCGACGCGCTCACCGCCGTCGGCGTCCGGGCCGGCTTCCTCAACTCGACCCAGGACCTCACCGAGCGGCGGCGGGTCGAGGCGGCGTTCCTCGCCGGCGAGCTCGACCTGCTCTACCTCGCGCCGGAGGCGCTGGCAACGCGCGGCACGGTCGCCCTGCTGGAGCGCGGGCGGATCGCGCTCTTCGCGATCGACGAGGCGCACTGCGTCTCGCAGTGGGGGCACGACTTCCGCCCCGACTACCTCAACCTGTCGATGCTGCACGAGCGCTGGCCGGACGTGCCGCGGATCGCGCTGACCGCGACCGCCACCGGGGCCACCCGCGCCGAGATCGCCACCCGGCTCAAGCTGACCGACGCCCGGCACTTCGTGGCCAGCTTCGACCGGCCCAACATCCAGTACCGGATCGTCCCCAAGCGGGAGCCGCGCAAGCAACTGCTCGCCCTGCTGCGCGACGAGCACCCGGGCGACGCCGGCATCGTCTACTGCCTGTCCCGGGCCTCGGTGGAGAAGACCGCCGAGTTCCTGGTCGCCAACGGCATCCCGGCGCTGCCCTACCACGCCGGGCTCGACGCGGGGACCCGAGCGGCCAACCAGCAGCGTTTCCTGCGCGAGGACGGGCTGGTCATGGTCGCCACCATCGCCTTCGGCATGGGCATCGACAAACCCGACGTGCGCTTCGTCGCCCACCTCGACCTGCCCAAGTCGGTGGAGGGCTACTACCAGGAGACCGGCCGCGCCGGGCGGGACGGGCTGCCGTCGACGGCCTGGCTGGCCTACGGGCTCCAAGACGTGGTGCAGCAGCGCAAGATGATCGAGACGTCGGAGGGCGACCTGGCCCACCGGCGCAACCTCGCCACCCACCTCGACGCCATGCTGGCGCTCTGCGAGACCGTCCGCTGCCGCCGCGCCCAGTTGCTCGAATACTTCGGCGAGGGCGGCACCGCCAACTGCGGCAACTGCGACACCTGCCTGGAGCCGCCGGAGTCCTGGGACGGCACGGTCGCCGCGCAGAAGCTGCTCTCCACCGTCTACCGGCTGGACCGGGAACGCAACCAGCGGTTCGGCGCCGGGCACTGCGTGGACATCCTGCTCGGCAAGCGCACCGACAAGGTCGACCAGTACGGCCACGACTCGCTGAGCACCTTCGGCATCGGCACCGACCTGCGCGAGGCCGAGTGGCGGGGCGTGGTGCGGCAACTGCTCGCCGAGGGCCTGCTCGCCGTCGAAGGCGACTACGGCACCCTGGCCCTGACCGAGGCGAGCGCCGAGGTGCTGGGCCGCCGACGCACGGTCACCATGCGGCGGGAGCCGGAGCGGCCGACGTCCGGCCGGTCCGCCAAACCCCGGGGCGCGGCCACCGTGGTGGCCGACCTCGCCCCGGCCGCCGTCCCGGTGTTCGAGCGGCTCCGCGCCTGGCGGGCGGCCACCGCCAAGGAACAGGGCGTCCCGGCGTACGTGATCTTCCACGATGCCACCCTGCGGCAGATCGCCACCGAGGCGCCGACCTCGCTGGCCGAGCTGTCCCGGATCAGCGGCGTGGGCGACAACAAGCTGGCCAAGTACGGCGAGGGGATCCTCGCCGTACTCGCCGGCTCCTGAGACCCGGGTCCTGAGACACGGTCCCGAGACACGACGAAGGGCCGGCCCCTTGTGGGGGCCGGCCCTTCGTGCTCGCTCCTGTTCAGCTGGTCGCCGGTCAGGAGGTGCTGTAGCCGCGGGTGGCGATCCAGTCGGCGAGGTTGTCCACGCTCATCCGGTAGGAGGCCATGTTCGGGTCGGCGGAGTCGGCG
>NZ_JBEZZJ010000034.1:0-69175 GCF_040639095.1 Micromonospora sp. NPDC023966
ATTTGGCACTGGCTTAACAAGCACCCTGTTGAGTTCTCAAAGAACAACCACACACCATCCGAAAGCCCTACACCGTAGGACCCCCATCCGGGGCAACCTCTCTAACTTACCCGGCCCGCTCCTCGCTGTCAACCTCGTGTTTGAGGTGATCAACTTGGTTCGGTCCGATCCACGCTGACGCACGCCGTAACTGGCGGTCGTTGCTGTCGTGGGTTCCGGCGGACCGGCCGATCGCCGCTTTCGCGGCCACCCGCCCGGCTCCCTGCCGGCTTTCGAACTCTACCCGGTCGGCTTCGCGATCGCAACCCCGTGTTTCCCGGAGTCGCTCGCACCGCCCGGATCCTCAGTCTGGCTCGGCGTCACCGCCACCAGCCTGGCGCCCGTTCTCGGCCGGTTTGTCCGGCCTCCCGCGTGCAGAGAGAAAGTTACGCGGACGGCCCCGAGAAGGCAAATCAATGATCGTCAGTGCCCGCCAGCGGGGTGTCCGCGGGACCCTGCCGGCGGAAAGCGGGGATCGGACGGGGCCACCACGGGCTCATCCGTGCCAGAGTGGCTGGCATGGATGACGTGTCCCGGTTCCCGGCGGCGACGCTCGCCGAGGAGGCCCTGCTCGGGCTCCTGCTGCCGTTCTGGCAGCTGGTCATCGGCGCCTTCGTGCTCGTCGTCGTCCTGGCGTCGGTGGGACGCCTCGTCCGGCGCGGTCCCTCCCGGATGACCACGGCCCTGCTCGTCACCGCGGCAGCGATCGCCGGCTTCACCGTGATCGGCGTGCTCCTGGAGAGCTGAGCGGGGGCTCAGAGCCGCCGGTTGGCGAGGCTCGGCACCTCGACGCGGATCGTTCGCAGCCGGTCCAGGTCCAGGTCGGTGACCGCGACACCCGGGCCGTCGGGAACCTGGCTGACCACTGTCCCCCACGGGTCCACCACCATGCTGCGCCCGAAGCAGGTCCGCCCCGGCTCGTGGTCGCCGGTCTGGCCGGCGGCCGCCACGTAGCACTGATTCTCGATCGCCCGGGCCCGGAGCAGCACCTCCCAGTGGTCGCGCCCCGTGTGCATCATGAACGCGGCCGGCACCACCAGAAGCTCCGCGTCGCCGTCGCCGGCCAGTTGCCGGTAGAGCTCGGGGAACCGGAGGTCGTAGCAGATCGACAGGCCGACCCGGAGCCCTTCCACGTCGACCACCACGGGCTTCTCACCCGGCGCCACGGTGGCCGACTCCTGGTAGGAGACGCGGCCGGGGATCTCGACGTCGTACAGGTGGATCTTGCGGTAGCTGGCGGCGAGCGCGCCGTCGCGGTCGAAGACCAGCGAGGTGTTCCAGGTGTGCTCGGGGTCCGGCCCGGCCTCGTGGAACGAGCCGGCGATCACCCACATGCCGAGCCGGCGGGCGGCGTTGGCGAAGAACCGCCCCACCGTGCCGTCGACCGGTTCGGCGGGGGGCATGCTGGCGGCGAGGCCGAGGTAGTCGACGTACTCCGGGAGGACGGCGAGATCCGCGCCGGCCGCCGCGGCCCGGGCCAGCAGGGCCTCGGCGGCGGCGAGGTTGGCGGTCCGGTCGTCACGGGCGTTGAGCTGACAGACGGCGACGCGCATGACGCTCAGCGTACGGGCGGACGGCGGGCGGCGACAGGGCTCAGACGCTCGCCAGCACGAGCGCGCCGGCGGCGAAGCCCAGCCCGGCCAGTTGCACCGGGCGGAGCCGTTCCCGGTCGACCGCGAGCGCGAGCAGCACGGTGCTCGCCGGGTAGAGCGCGGCGATGGCGGCCACCACGCTGAGGTGGCCCCGGCCGGCGGCGGCCAGGAAGAGCGCGTTGGCCGCCGAGTCCAGCAGACCGGCCGCCGCGGCCCAGCGGAGCACCCGCGGTTCGAGCCGCAGGCGTACGCCGGTGCGCACGGCGAGGGCGAGGCCGAAGGCGATGGAGCTGACCCGTACCGCGACGACGGGCCACATGCCGGCGCCCTCGTCGGCCTGGCCGAGCAGCGCGAAGAAGATCCCGAAGAGCAGCCCGGCGCCGAGCGCCATGCCGATCAGCCGGCCGGACACCCGCCCCGTGGCGCCGCCCTCCCCCAGGCTGACCAGCGCGATGGCCACCACGGCGAGACCGGCGCCGACGAGCGCGAGCGTGCCCGGGGAGTTTGCGGTGACCAGCCCGGCGACGATCGGCACGACCGCGGCGGTGATCGCGGTGACCGGTGCGACGACCGCCATCACGCCGCCTGCGAGGGCCTTGTAGAGCAGCATCACGCCGGCCGCGCCGGCCACCCCGGCGAGCAGCCCCCAGGCCAGGTCGAGCGGCCCGGGCGTGCCGGGCACGATCAGCACCAGGGCGAGCAGCAGCGGGACGCTGAGCAGTTGCGACACCACGGTCACCGCGATGGGGTCGGCGTGCCGGGACGCCTTACCGCCGGAGAAGTCGGCCGTGCCGAACGCGACCGCGGAGACCGCGGCGAGCACAATGGGGAACATCAGGCAGTCGTAGCACAATATTGACCGCGAAGGACAGTGTGATGACCGACGCCGGAGGGCGGGTGGGCGCGGTGACCTCCGCGGTGGCCCGACAGGTACGCGAGCTGCGGGCCGCCCGCGGCTGGTCCTTCGAGGAACTGGCCGGCCGGTCCGGGGTGAGCAAGGGCATGCTCGTGCAGATCGAGGGGGCACGGACCAACCCGAGCGTCGGCACCCTCTGCCGGGTCGCCGACGCGTTCGGCGTCAACATCGCCCGGCTGCTCGAACCGGCGGAGGAGAGCACGGTACGGGTCTCCCGGGCGGGCGACGCCCCGGTGCTGTGGCGGGGCGAGCACGGCGGCACCGCGCGGCTGCTCAGCGGTCTGGGCGAGCCCGACCTGGTCGAACTCTGGGAGTGGCGGTTGCAGCCCGGCGAGGCGCACCACTCCCCCGACCACCCGCGCGGCACGCGGGAGGTGCTGCACGTGCTGGCCGGGACCGTCACGGTCACCGTCGAGGGCGTCGACCACGAGGTACGCGCCGGCGAGACGGTGGAGTTCCACGCCGACCGCGAGCACGGCTACCGCACCGCGGGCGACGAGCCGGCGCAGCTGGTGATGGTGGCGGTCACCCCGTCGGGCGAGTGGGACCGGCGGACCCGGTCACGCGGACCGCGCCCGAGCTGACCCGGGCGCGGTCGCGACGGCGGTCAGGCCGACTTCTCCTCGCGGTCCCGGCGGGCGCGCCGGCCGGTGAACTCGCGGGGCACGATGGTCGGGTTCACGTTCTCCAGGACGACCTCGCGGGTGATGAGCACCCGGGCGGCGTCGGGGTTGCTCGGCACCTCGTACATCACGGAGAGCAGGACCTCTTCCATGATCGCCCGCAGGCCGCGGGCGCCGGTGCCGCGGAGCATGGCCTGGTCGGCGATGGCCTCCAGCGCGGGCTCCTCGAACTCCAGCTCGACGCCGTCGAGCTCGAAGAGGCGCTGGTACTGCCGGACCAGGGCGTTGCGCGGCTCGGTGAGGATGCGGACCAGGGCGCTGCGGTCGAGGCTGCGCACGTTGGTGATCACCGGGAGCCGGCCGATGAACTCGGGGATCAGCCCGAACTTCAGCATGTCCTCCGGCATGACCTGGCTGAAGATGTCGTCGGTCGACCGCTCGGAGACCGACCGGAGCCGGGCGCCGAAGCCGGTGCCGCCGGAGCCGGTGCGGGCCTCGATGATCTGGTCGAGGCCGGCGAAGGCGCCACCGCAGATGAACAGCACGTTGGTGGTGTCGATCTGGATGAACTCCTGGTGCGGGTGCTTCCGCCCGCCCTGCGGCGGCACGTTGGCCACCGTGCCCTCGAGCATCTTCAGCAGCGCCTGCTGCACGCCCTCACCGGAGACGTCCCGGGTGATCGACGGGTTCTCCGACTTCCGGGCGATCTTGTCGACCTCGTCGATGTAGATGATCCCGGTCTCGGCGCGCTTGATGTCGTAGTCGGCGGCCTGGATCAGCTTGAGAAGGATGTTCTCCACGTCCTCGCCGACGTAGCCCGCCTCGGTGAGCGCGGTGGCGTCGGCGATCGCGAACGGGACGTTGAGCATCCGGGCCAGCGTCTGCGCCAGGTGGGTCTTGCCGCACCCGGTCGGGCCGAGCAGCAGGATGTTGGACTTGGCCAGCTCGACGCCGTCACTGCCCGAACCCGGAGCGCCGGCGGCCTCAGCCTGGATCCGCTTGTAGTGGTTGTAGACCGCGACGGCGAGCGCCTTCTTGGCCTGCTCCTGACCGACGACGTAGTTGTCGAGGAACTGGCAGATCTCCATCGGCTTGGGAAGCTCTTCCCACTTCACCTCGCCGGACTCGGCCAGCTCCTCCTCGATGATCTCGTTGCAGAGATCGATGCACTCGTCGCAGATGTAGACCCCGGGGCCCGCAATGAGTTTCTTGACCTGCTTCTGCGACTTGCCGCAGAAGGAGCACTTGAGTAGGTCGCCGCCGTCACCGATCCGTGCCACCTACGTTCTCCCTGCACTCGTCGGCCGGTACGCCGGCCCTGACCTGCGGGCGCCGCGCGCCCGTCCGTCCTGTCGTCCCACTCGCCGGTCCGACCCAGCGAAGCGGCACAGACCCGACGTTACCCGCTGCCGGAGGTTTCTCCGACCCCCAAAACGGGTGTGTCAGAGGTCGGCCGGGACCGCTGCCCCGACCGACCTCCGAACTCGCACTGCTCAGCCTGCGGCGTGAGAAGCCAGCAGACCCTTCTTACGGCTGGTCAGGATCGTGTCGACCAGCCCGTACTCCTTGGACTCCTCAGCCGTCATGATCTTGTCACGGTCGATGTCCTTGCGAACCTGCTCGATGGGGCGGTTGCAGTGCCGGGACAGCATGTCCTCGAGCTGCGTCCGCATCCGCAGGATCTCCCGGGCCTGGATCTCGATGTCCGACCCCTGGCCGTAGCCGCCCTCGGTGGCCGGCTGGTGGATGATGATCCGGGAGTTGGGCAGCGCCATCCGCTTGCCCGGGGTGCCCGCCGAGAGCAGCACCGCCGCCGCGCTGGCCGCCTGGCCCAGGCAGACGGTCTGGATGTCCGGGCGGACGTACTGCATGGTGTCGTAGATCGCCGTCATGGCGGTGAACGAGCCACCCGGCGAGTTGATGTACATGATGATGTCGCGGTCCGGGTCGGTGCCCTCCAGCGTCAGCAGCTGGGCCATCACGTCGTTGGCCGACGCGTCGTCCACCTGGACGCCGAGGAAGATGATCCGGTCCTCGAAGAGCTTGTTGTACGGGTTGGACTCCTTCATCCCATACGACGTGCGCTCGACGAACGACGGCAGGACGTAGCGGTTGTGCACGGCCGCGAACTGGGGCGGCAGGCTCAGGTCGGTCATCGTCAGCTCCTCAGCTCAGGGTCCCGGCGCCATCCGGAACCTGCGCGGCCCCGATGATCACCTTGTCGATGAAGCCGTAGTCCATGGCCTCCTGGGCGGTGAACCAGCGGTCCCGGTCCGAGTCCGCCTCGATCTGCGCCTGGCTCTGGCCGGTGTGGTGCGCGACCCGCTCCTGGAACATCCGCTTGGTGTAGAGCATCTGCTCGGCCTGGATCGCGATGTCCGACGCGGTGCCGCCGAGGCCACCGGAGGGCTGGTGCATCATGATCCGCGCGTGCGGCAGCGCGTAGCGCTTGCCCTTGGTGCCGGCGCAGAGCAGGAGCTGGCCCATCGACGCGGCCATGCCCATGGCCACCGTCGACACGTCGTTGTCGATGAACTGCATGGTGTCGTAGATCGCCATGCCGGAGTAGACCGAGCCACCCGGCGAGTTGATCCAGAGGTTGATGTCGCGGTCCGGGTCCTCCGCCGCGAGCAGCAGCAGCTGCGCGCAGATGCGGTTGGCGACCTGGTCGGTCACCTCACTGCCCAGGAAGATGATCCGCTCCTTGAGCAACCGGTTGTAGACCGAGTCGTCGAGGTTGCCAATGGAGTCGCCACCACGGGCCTCGATCGCCCGGAGCGACTTCTTGGGGATGTGCATGTCGGTCATGGCAGCCCTTCGCTCTCCGTACCGTCCTACCCGACACTAACCGCTCAGCCGGGGGCCGTACTCCCGGTCGGGGCACTGTTCGCTCTCAGCGCAGTCACCCGCGGGGCGTACTCGGAAAAGGGTTTCGGCCGCCGCCCGGCGCACAGCGCGGGACGGCGGCCGACACCCGACGATCAGTGCTGGTGGTCGTGCTCGGCCTCGTTCTGGGCCCGCAGCGCGTCGAGGGTGACCTCGTTGCCCGCCGCGTCCTTGATCTTGATCTTCTCCATCACCGAGGCGAGCGCCTTGCCCCGGCGGACGTCACCGAAGACGGCCTGGGCGGCGCCGGAGCGGACCAGCTGGTCGTAGTACTGCTGCGGGGCCATCCCGGCGCGCTGGGCGCGGTGGACGATCTCGTGACCGAACTCGTCGTCGGAGACCTGGACGTCCTCGGCGTCGGCGAGAGTGTCCAGCAGGAGCTGGACCTTGACGCCCTCGGTGGCGGCCTCGGTCAGCTCGGTGTCGATCTGCTCCTCGGTCTTCTCCTCCGCGGCGAGGTACTCCTCCAGGGAGGCGCCGATGCGCTCGAGCTGGTCGACCATTGCGGCCTTGCGGCTCTCGACCTCCTCCTTGACGACACCCTCCGGCGCCGGCACCTCGGCGGCGGCGACCATCTGCTCGAGGGCCTTGTCCCGGGCGGCGTAGATCTGCTCGACCTGCTTGCCCCGGGTGACCCGCTCGCGCAGGTCGGCGCGGAGCTCGTCGATGGTGTCGAACTCGCTGGCGAGCTGGGCGAAGTCGTCGTTGAGCTCGGGCAGCTCCTTCTCCTTGACCGTGCGGACGGTCACCGCCACGTCGGCGTCCCGGCCGGCGTAGTCGCCGCCGACCAGCTGGGTGGAGAAGGTGGTGCTGTCGCCGGCGGCCAGGCCGACCAGCGCCTCGTCCAGGCCCGGCAGGAGCTGCTTGCTGCCGACCTCGTGCGAGATGTTGCTCGCCTGCCCGCCCGGCACGTCCTCGCCGTCGACGGTGGCGTTCAGGTCGATCTGGACGTAGTCGCCCTCCTGGGCGGCCCGCTCCACGGTCTTCAGCGTGGCGAACCGCTCGCGCAGGCTGTTGACCTGCTCGTCGATCTCGCTGTCGGCGATCTGGATCTCGTCCACGGTCACCTCGATGGTGGCCGGGTCCGGCAGGATGATCTCTGGGCGGACGTCCACCTCGGCGGTGAAGTTGAGCGAGTCACCGTCGTTGAACTCGGTGATCTCGACCTCCGGGCGGCCAAGCGTCTTCAGGTCGTGCTCGCGGACCGCGGCCAGGATGTTCTGCGGGATGGCCTCCTGCACCGCCTCGTTGAGGACGGTGCCCCGGCCCACCCGCTGGTCGATCACGGCGGCGGGAACCTTGCCCCGGCGGAAGCCGGGAACCTGGACCTGCTGGCCGATCTCCCGGTACGCCTTCCTGAGGCTCGGCTCGAGCTCGACGAACGGCACCTCGATGGCGAGCCGCACGCGCGTCGGGCTCAGAGTCTCGACGGTGCTCTTCACAGGCGTACTCCTTGACGGATCTCAGTTGAGTCTGGGCGTGTTTGCGCGCATCGAGTGTAGGCGAGCCGGCCTGCGGCATCGGCAGCGCCCGGGTACCGCGCGGAAAAAATCGGCGGTTCCCGGACGACCCGGCGCGAACGACAGTCGGGGTGGCGGGATTTGAACCCACGGCCCCTCGCTCCCAAAGCGAGTGCGCTACCAAGCTGCGCCACACCCCGTGGCGACGAAGAGTGTATGCCGTCCGGGCCCGCCGGAGGGTCACCGGGGCATGCGACCTGGCTCGGCGCGCCGCGCCGTACGGGGCTGCGCGTCCGGTTCCGGGATTGGGTAGGCTGTCGGGCGCGTCCCGCGAGAGCGGGGCGGACGCGGGCGTAGCTCAATGGCAGAGCTTCAGTCTTCCAAACTGACGGTGCGGGTTCGATTCCCGTCGCCCGCTCCAACGGCCTCCGGCCCAGGTCAGAGGCTGCATCCCCGATCCTGGGCCGGTCGGCCACTCCCCGCTTCGATCTTGCGGGCCATCCGTGGGCCATTAGCTGCTACCAGCCGTCCTGAACGGGGCGAAGGCGCTCCACCTTCTCCCCGTCCGGGGCTGGAGGTCTACGGGAGATCCGCTAAGCGCCCAAGCCACGTTGTCATGCAAGTCAGAGACAATCACCCTGTGGGCGAAGGATCTGGGAATGAGGCGGACACCAGGTGCAACGGTTCGTCTCGCTGGCTCCTGTGGCGGCCGGGAGTGCCCCGCTGGGTACCGATCGCCGGGCCGACGGCCAGCCCGGACGTTCCGCTGGCACTCGACTACGTTCTCATTCAGATCTTGGTTGCGATATGCGTAGCCCTGCAATGGGTGGTCGTGGTGCTGGTCGCGCCGGCGGTCTTCCTCGTGCGGAGTTTGCGGGCCTGACCTGCCATCCGCGATCTTCTTGTAGTCCGAAGGCCGGCAATTCACCGGTGACACCAGCCGTGCGGGCCAGGTGCCTAGCTCGGCCAGCCAATCGCATCGAGGAACTCCTCCACGGCGACCACGACTCGGCTGAGCACTCCGATCGACTCGGTGAGCGGGCCGGGTACGTACATGCCGTGGTCCGCGCCTTCCACCTCCAGCACATGGGGTGACAGCCGGCGGGCGATGTCACCGTCCCACAGCTTGTCGCCAGTACCACCCACGAGCAGGAACGGGGCGGTTGCGCGGCCCAACGCGTCAGCCACCCACGGCAGGGTGAGCAGGGGTGTGAGCCACACGGCGGGCAAGGATCTTTCGGCGGCGATCGCTGCCGCGTTCGTGCCGAGCGACTTGCCGATCAGCAGTGGGCGACCGCTGATGGTGTCGATCAGTGGAGTGATCTCACCGCCGACCCAGCTCTCGATCTCCGGCTGATCAGGCTTCGGAAACTCCTGGGACCACGAGTATCGATGTACCGTCGCGCCCCGCCGCTCCGCCACATCGCCGGCATACATCAGCAGGGGAGCGCTCGGTCCGAACCAACCGCCGGGAATCACGACAGCGTCAGCCATGCTGCCGACCTTACCCAGACGCTGTGCGCCTGTGATGACGCCGGCGAGGACACGGTCGAACGCGATGCGGCGCCAGGTAGGTTCCGTTTCCGGCGAGATCCGTACCGGAGAACCGCCTAGTAGGTCTGCACCTCGCGAGGTTGCCCTCAGGATCAGGCAGGTATGCCGAACGCACACCCCGGCCAGGGCGATCTGCCGGAGGTCACGCTCCTGATCTTAGTGATGCCGTAGCTGCCAGATCGGAGCGTGCCATCCACGTCAGTAGCCGGCTTCCCGGGCGGTAGGCAGGGCAGGAGGGTCACTCGGAGCGCGGTGAGCATGCGGTGGCGCGCAGCGGCGGCTGACGGCCGCGCGGTCGTTCGTCCCGGCGGTCCGGCGACGGCCGCGTCGGAGATCACCGGGCGGCGGAGGATGCGTACGATGCGGGGCCGGACATCCCCTCGTCGGGTGGAGGTAGCGAAGGATGTCAGGCCAGCAGGACGGTTTCGCCCTCGGCGTGGACCTCGGCACCTCGAACACCGTGGCGGTGCTGCGCTGGCCGGACGGGCGTACCCGCCCGTTGCTGGTGGAGGGCGAGCCCATCCTGCCGTCCGGTGTGTACGCCGACACCGAGGGACGCCTGCACGTCGGGCGGGACGCGCTGCGGCTGGCCCACGCCGATCCCGACCGCTACGAGCCGAACCCGAAGCGCCGCGTCGACGAGCCGGAGGTGCCGCTCGGCGACCGCCGGCACACCCCGGCCGAACTGCTCGGCGCGGTGCTGCGCGCGGTGGGCGAGGCCGCGGTGAGTGCGCTCGGGTTCCTGCCGCCCGCGGTGGTCACCTGCCCGGCCACCTGGGACGCCCACCGACGGCAGGTGCTCGCCGAGGCGCTCGCCCTGGCCGGCTGGCCGTCGGCGGCCGAGCACACCCTCTCCGGCCCGACCCCGCCCGGCACCCGGCTGCTGCGCGAGCCGGTCGCGGCGGCCCGCTACTACACCGAGGTGCTGCGCCGGCCGGTCCCGGTCGGCGAGTCGGTGGCGGTCTTCGACTTCGGCGGCGGGACCCTGGACGTCGCCGTGGTGCGTAACGAGGGCGCGGATCCGTGGGGCGACTCCGGTTTCCGGGTGATCTCCTGCGGCGGTCTCGACGACCTGGGCGGGCTGGACCTCGACGCTGCCCTGCTGGCGCTGGTCGGCGCCCGGATCGCCGCCACCCACCCCGCGCAGTGGGCGCGGCTGAGCGAGCCGGCCGACACCACGCAGTGGCGAGAGCGGCTCCAGTTCGTCGAGCACGTCCGGGGCGCGAAGGAGATGCTGTCCCGCACCACGGCGGCGCCGGTGGCGGTGCCGGGGGTGCCGGCCGCCGTGTCGCTGACCCGGGCAGAGCTGGAGGAGGTGGCCACCCCGCTCCTGCGGCGGGCGGTCGCCGAGACCCGGCGGGTCATCTCCGTAGCCGAGCTGACCCCGGAGCGGCTCGCCGGGCTGTTCCTGGTGGGCGGCTCGTCCCGGATCCCGCTGGTGGCGCGGCTGCTCCACGCCGAGCTGGGGATCGCGCCGACCGTGCTGGAGCAGCCCGAGCTGCCGGTCGCCGAGGGCGCGCTGACCGACCTGCCGCTGCGGCGCAACCGGCCGGCCGCCCCACCGCTGCCGCTCGCCCCGGTCGGCGCGGCCCCCGCCGATTCGCCGGCCGCCGCGACCCCGGGCGCCGGCCCGGCCGGCACGCTGCTCGACCTCGGCACGCCACCGCTTCCCGCCGAGCTGCCGACCGCCGCCGCCGATCCGAGGACCCCCGTCCTCCCGGCCGGCACCGCCACGGGCCCGGACGGCACGACCGTCGCCGCCGGAGCCGACGGCACGACGGTCGCCGCGGGAGCGAACGGCACGCGGCTCGCCGCCGGACCGCACGGCACCGCCGTGGCCCCGCATTCACCCGCCCCGGGTACGCCGGCGCATGCGCTGCCCCCGCACGGCTCGCCGCTCGGCGGCGTGCCCCCGCAGGCTCCTGGAATCCCGCACCAGCCGGGCGCCTGGCCGGGCTGGCCGGGCGTACCCGGGAACGGGACGCCCGCGTCGCCGGCCGCGCCGGGCGGCCACCGGCGGCGGGCGTTGTGGATCTCGGTCGGCGCGGTGGTGGCCCTGGCCGGGGTGGCCACCGCGACCGCCCTTTACCTGACCCGGGACCGCCACCCGGAGCTGGACTTCCAGTCGTTCGGCAAGGGCGTCCGGTTCGCCGCGGGCGGAGAGCGGCCGGTGGAGATGTTCACGGCGGTCGCGGGTGACCGGGCCTACCTGGCCTATCCGCGCGAGGACGACCTGCTGGCGGTGGTGGCCGTCGAGGCGGGTACCGGCGACGTGCTGTGGCGCAAGGAGAGCGCCACCACGGCCGACCAGTGGGCCGGTGTGGTCGCGCTGCCCGGCGCGGTGGCGCTGCTCGCCGACGCCGCGGGCAGCAGCACCCCACGCCAGCTTGAGGTGCTCGACGGCGGATCCGGCTTGCCGCGCTGGCGGCACACCGTGCACGGGGACGACGAGATGTTCGTCGGCAAGGACGTGGTGGCGCTCACCGACCACGAGCGGAAGCGGTTGGTCGGGCTCGAGCTGAGCAACGGGGACGAACGCTGGTCGCTGGCCGACCTGACCGACGAGTACGGCAACGCGCGCGACAGCGTGCACCCGGTGACCACCGACGAGGCGGTGTCCGGCCCGGGCTACGGCGACGGTTCGCCCCGCGACCCGGAGCAGGGCCCGGTCGAGCAGCTCGTGCAGGTGAGCGCGGACAAGTCGGTCCGGCTGATCGACCTCGGCACCGGCGGTGAGGTCCGCCGCTGGAAGGCCGTGGCCGAGCCGGACGACCTGGTCGCCGCCCACGAGGACCGGCTCTACGTGGCCGGCGACGACGGCCGGCTGCTCGCCTACGACCTGGGGAAGCAGGCGCAGCCGAGCGTGCTCTACACCGCCGAGGACGACGACCGGCGGGCCAAGGCGCTGGCGCCGTGCGGGGAGCACCGGGCCTGCCTGCTGGAGGTGACCGACTCCGACGACCAGACCGCCGCGGTGGTGGCCGCGCGGGAGGGTCAGGGCGTCAAGCGGTGGGCGACGCCGGGGATGACGGAGCTGGTGCCGATCGGCGAGCGGGTGCTGGCCCGGCGGATCTATCCCGAGCCGGCGGCGACGCTCTTCGGGCCGGACGGCGAGCGGGTGCTCGACGACGAGGAGGGGGTGGCCGTCCGGGTGGACGCCGGCAACCTGCTGCTCTTCGCCGACCCGCTGGGCAGCGCGGTCGACGACCGCAGCGTGGCCGGAGTGGGCGCCGGGTCGGGCAAGGTGGCCCAGCTCGGCGAGCTGAAGGACGTCCGGGGCGACTCCTGCTCGTGGAACACCGAAGTCATCGCCTGCGGCTCCGAGGGGGACTTCGTGCTCCACCGGTTCGTCAAGGAGTAGCCCCCGAGCTTGAGCCGGCGCCGAGGGCGCGGAACACGGCCAGCGCCGCCGGATCCTCGATGGTCGGCGGCACCGCCTCGTCCCGCCCCTCGACCAGCCCCCGCATGGTCCGGCGGAGGATCTTGCCGGAGCGGGTCTTGGGCAGCGCCGGCACCACGGTCACCCGGCGGAACGCGGCCACCGGCCCGATCCGCTGCCGGACCAGGGCGACCAGCTCACCGGTGAGCGCGTCCGGGTCCACCTCGGCGCCGGCCTTGAGCACCACGTACCCGCTGGGCACCTGGCCCTTGAGCGGGTCGGTCACGCCGATCACCGCGCACTCGGCCACCGCCGGGTGCGCCGCCAGCACCTCCTCCATGGCGCCGGTGGAGAGGCGGTGCCCGGCCACGTTGATCACGTCGTCGGTACGGCCCATCACGTAGAGGTAGCCGTCGTCGTCGAACCGGCCGCCGTCGCCGGTCAGGTAGTAGCCGGGGAAGGCCGCGAGGTAGGAGCGGACGTAGCGCTCGTCGTCGCCCCAGAGGGTGGGCAGGCAGCCCGGCGGCAGCGGCAGGCGGATGACGATCGAGCCGTCGGTGCCCGGCGGCACCTCCCGGCCATCGCCGTCGACCACCCGGACGTCGTAGCCGGGGACGGGCACCGACGGGGAGCCGGGCTTGATGGGCAGCGGCTCCAGGCCGCGCGGGTTCGCGGCCACCGGCCAGCCGGTCTCGGTCTGCCACCAGTTGTCCACCACCGGCACGCCGAGCCGCTCCCCCGCCCACGCCCAGGTGTCCGGGTCGAGCCGCTCACCGGCCAGGAAGAGGGTGCGCAGGCTGCTCAGGTCGTGCCCGGCCAGGAGGGTGCCGTCCGGGTCCTGCCGGCGGATCGCCCGGATCGCGGTGGGCGCGGTGAACAGGGCGGCCACCCGGTGCTGGGCGACCACCCGCCAGAACGCCCCGGCGTCCGGCGTGCCGACCGGCTTGCCCTCGTAGAGCACGGTGGTCGCGCCGGTGAGAAGCGGCGCGTACACGATGTAGGAGTGGCCGACCACCCAGCCCACGTCGGAGGCGGCCCAGAAGACCTCGCCCGGCTCGATGCCGTAGACGTTCCGCATCGACCAGCGCAGCGCCACGGCGTGCCCGCCGTTGTCCCGGACCACGCCCTTCGGGCGGCCGGTGGTGCCGGAGGTGTAGAGGATGTAGAGCGGGTCGGTGGCGGCGACCGGCACGCACTCCACCGGCTCGGCGTCGGCCATCACCTCGTCCCAGGTCAGGTCCCGACCGGCGAGCAGCGGAGCGGGCTCCTGGAGGCGCTGCACGATCACGCAGTGCGCCGGGGAGTGGGTCGCCTCGTCCAGCGCGGCGGCGAGGATCGGGTGGTAGGGCACCACCCGGTCCACCTCGATGCCGCAGGAGGTGGCGACGACCACGGCCGGCCGGGCGTCGTCGATGCGGACGGCCAGCTCGTGGGCGGCGAAGCCGCCGAAGACCACCGAGTGCACCGCGCCGATCCGGGCGCAGGCCAGCATGGCGATCACCGCCTCCGGCACCATGGCCAGGTAGAGCAGCACCCGGTCGCCTTGGCCGACGCCGAGCCGGCGCAGCGCACCGGCGAACCGGGCGGTCTCGGCGAGCAGCTCGGCGTAGCTGAGGGTGCGGAGCGTGCCGGTGACCGGGCTGTCGTGGATCAGCGCGGGCTGGTCGCCCCGGCCGGCGGCCACGTGCCGGTCGAGCGCGTTGTGGCAGGTGTTCAGCACGCCGTCGGGGAACCAGCGGTACAGCGGCGCCGCCCTGTCGTCGAGGATCCGCTCCGGCGCCCGGTGCCAGTCGAGGTCCGTCGCCGCCTCCCGCCAGAAGCCGGCCGGGTCGGCGATGCTCCGCTCGTACGCTGATCGATACGCGCCCATGCCGTCATGCTGGCCGCCGGCCCGCGCCGGCACGACGGCCGACGGGGATCGGTGCGCCGGAAGGGTGCCCCCGCTCGGTGAACGGCCCGTCCCACCGACGGGTGGTCGCCGTTTCCGTCCGGCCCGCCAGGGGTACGGCTGGCGCATGGAGACGAACACGAAGGCGTACCTGGTGGGCGGTCCCCGGGACGGCAACAGCCAGGACGCGGGTGACCAGGCCCTGTTGGAGATCGAGATCGACGGCATGATCCACCGCTACATCCGGACCACGAAACAGCACGGCGACGGGGGCGTCGTCTACAACTACGACGGGATGGTGGCCCCGGGCGGCGGCGAGCCGGGCGTCGAGGACCCGGCGGCGCGGGTCGCCTCCCCGAAGGCCGACGCCGAGGGGCGGTGACCGCTCAGCCGACCGGGCGACGGATGAACCGGGCCCGGCCGGGTAATGCGAGCGCCGTCCTGGTGGAGTGACGACCGGCGTCGCGGCGTTCCGCGACCGGGCGCGCGGGCGGGCGGCGGGGGGCCGCCCCGCCCGCGGCCACGGTCAGTTGCCGGTCACCCAGTTCCAGGCGGAGACCACCCACTCGGTCTGCTGCAGGTAGGCCACCCCCACGCCGGCCAGGAACAGCGCGGTCACCAGGTGCGCCCCGCGGGCGCTGCGCCGCACCCGGCCGAGCTGCCGCTCCAGGACCAGCCGGCCGACCAGGCGGGCCAGGGCGAACAGACCCACGGCGGTGAGCAGGCTGAGCACGAAGGTGAGCAGCGGCGTGCCCAGGTCGCCCCTGCCGGAGATCGCCCAGATGCCCCAGCAGACGAAGGCGAACAGCGCGCCGGCCGCGCTCCACTCCCCGCCCCGGCGGAGCTGGGCGAGGTGCCAGCCCATCGGGCGTCGGGGTGCCGAATCGGCGGTCCAGTCGCTCGTGTCCACGGCGGGGAACTGCTCGGTCCGGGGCGTGCGCGGCTGGCCGACCGCGGCCACCCCGCGCCGGAACGCGTCCCGCTGCGGAGGCACGACGCCGGGCTGCGGCGGCACCTCGACCGTCCGCTCGGCCCACGGCTGTGTCTGGTCCGCCATCTCGTGTCCTCCCCCTCGACCGACGCCGACGACGGTTCCGAGGGTAGCGAGCCGGCAAATAGGGTGCCGACTCCGAACGTGATGGGTTAGACACATCCGATGACCGACGCGCTGGTGCCCCGGGCCGAGAACTTCGACGAGATCGCCGCGTTGCTGGCGCTGGCCTTTCACGGCGGTCTCGACCCCGAACTGCTGGAGGTCGAGCGCGAGGTCTTCGAACCGGACCGGTCGCTGCTGATTCGCGACGGCGGGACCGCCGTCGCGCACGCCGGGGCGTTCACCCGCGAGTTGGCCGTGCCCGGGGCCAGCGTGCCGGCGGCGCACGTGACCATGGTGTCGGTCGCCCCGACCCACCGCCGGCGCGGGCTGCTCACCGGGCTGATGCGCCGGCAGCTCCGCGAGGTCCGCGACGCCGGGCGGGAGCCGCTGGCGGTGCTCTGGGCCAGCGAGGGCCGGATCTATCCCCGGTTCGGCTACGGCCTGGCCGCGCAGCGGCTCGTCCTGGCCGGTGACACCCTCGGGCTCCGCCTTCCGGACCCGACGCCCGCCGAGGGCACCCTCCGCGTGGACCGGCCGGCGCCGCACCGGGCCGAGCTGGCCCGGCTGTACGAGCGGGTGCGCGCCGACCGCCCCGGCTGGTCGCACCGGGACGAGCGCTGGTGGGCGTACGTGCTCGCCGACGTGAAGGGTCTGCGGGGCGGCGCCACCGAGCGCCGGGTGCTGCTGCACGAGGGGCCGGACGGCCTCGACGGGTACGCGCTCTACCGGACGAAGGAGGAGTGGGCCGGCACGATGCCGCGGGCCGAGGTGCAGGTGGGCGAGGTGGTCGCCGCCCGGCCGGAGGCGTACCTGGCGCTGTGGCGGCTGCTGCTCTCGATCGACCTGACCCGCCGGGTGTCCTTCCCGATCGCCGCGGTGGACGAGCCGCTCTTCCGGCTGGTGGACGAGCCGCGGCAGCTCGGCCCCCAGCTCGCCGACGCCCTCTGGGTCCGCGTCGTCGACGTGCCGGCCGCGCTGGCCGCCCGCCGCTACGCCACCGACGTCGACGTGGTGGTCGAGGTCACCGACGACCTGCTGCCGGAGAACAGCGGCCGGTGGCGGCTGGTCGGCGGCCCGTCCGGGGCGGAGTGCACGGCCACCTCGGCGCCGGCCGGGCTGGCCTGCGACGTCCGCGCCCTCGGCGAGCTCTACCTGGGTGGCGCCGGCCTGGCCGCGCTCGCTGCCGCCGGCCGGGTCCGGGAGCTGGTCCCGGCCACGGTGGCGGCCACGGCCGCCGCCTTCGGCTGGCACCGCGCCCCAGCCCCCATGGAGGTCTTCTGACTCCCCGGCGCCGCGCGCAGACCGGTACGGTCGGGTGATGGGTGATGCGGAGCGCCGGCGGCGACGGTTGCGGCACCACGGCGACGGCGGAACACCGGAGGCCGAGGGCCAGAGCGCGAGCACGGCCGGGGTGCACGACGAAGGCTCCAGGTCGCCGCGCGGCGTCAGACGCGCCGAGCTGGAGTCGTCGGAGCCCCGGGGCAGGCGCCCGGGCCCGTCGACCGACGAGGGCGAGCGGGGGCTGCGCGGCCTGGTCGGCTCGGGCTCGTCGCAGGTGAGCGTGACCGCCGCGCTGCGGGCGCGGGACGCCGCCCGGCCGACCGACGAGGACCTGGCCGAGGCCGAGGCCCGGGTGGTGATCGTCCGCCGCAACTGGGTGCCGCGCGAGGACCTGCCCCGCACCGGGCGGTGACGGGCGCGACCCGGCGGCCGCGCCGGTCGGCGCGCGTCAGGCGGGCAGTTCGGGAAGCTCCCGGCTCTGCTCGTAGTCGGCGACCTGGGCGATCCGCCGGGCATGCCGCGGGTTGCCGGAGAACGGGGTGGTGAGGAACGCCTCGACCAGGGCGGTCGCCTCGTCCAGGGTGTGCTGCCGGGCGCCGATCGCGACGATGTTGGCGTCGTTGTGCTGGCGGGAGAGCTGAGCGGTGTCGATGTTCCAGGCGAGCGCCGCCCGGACCCCGGCGATCTTGTTGGCGGCGATCTGCTCGCCGTTGCCGGACCCGCCGATCACGACCCCGAGACTGCCCTGGTCGTCGACCACGCGCTCCCCGGTGTGCAGGCAGAACGCCGGGTAGTCGTCGTCCGGGTCGAAGGCGTGCGGGCCCACGTCGACCACCTCGTACCCCTGCTTGGCCAGGTGGTTGGCGAGGTGCACCTTCAGCTCGAAACCGGCGTGATCGGATCCCAGGTAGACGCGCATACCGCGCAGTCTGACAGGCCCGCCCCCGGGCCGGCGCGCGGGCGGCGGCACGGAGGCGGATTCGTCACACGCTCAGCGGGGAAGTTCGGCGACGACCAGACCGGCCCGCGCCTTCGGCGTGAACCAGGTGCTCTTGCGCGGCATCTTCTCCCGGGCCAGGTTCACCGCGACGAAGTCGTCCACGGTCACCGGGGCGACGAGGACGGCCAGCTCGGCCCGGCCCGCGTCGACCTCACCGGTGAGCCAGCTCGCCGGGTAGTCGCCGCCCACGTAGGTGATCCGCTTGTCGCCCGGGTCGAGGCCGAGCGCGTCGCGCAGCAGCAGCCGCTCCACCAGCGCATGGTCGAGGTTCTCCAGCCGGCCGCCGCCGACGTGCGGCAGGCGCACCGCGTACCCCTGGCCGGCGAGGTGGAGGTGCACGGTGCCGCCGGTCGCCGGGACGTCCACCGGGCCGACGGTCGGGGTGACCTCCGCGCCGGCGGCGCGGAGCCGGTCGAGCAGTTCCTCCGGGGTGGTGGTCAGCTCGCTGACCAGCCGGTTGTAGGGCTGGATGGCCACCGAGGCCGGCGTGGTGATCACCGACAGGAAGCGCGGGAAGCCGCCGCTCTGCGCGGCCAGGCTGCGGTGGTTGCCGTCGGCGACCACCAGCTCGCCACCGCTCGCCAGGGCGGTCAGCTCGTCCTGCGCCGGGCCCGGCCCGAGCAGCCAGATGGCGTGCGTGCGGCCGGCCTGGTCCACGTCGGTCGCGGCGGGCGCGCCGGCCGACTCGGTCGCCGCCGCGAGCGCCGCGTGCAGCTCGTCGCCGCGCCCGGTCTGGAGCAGGAGTACGGGTGAGAGCAGGTGACCCAGCGCCTCGGCCAGGGCGACCCGCTCCCGCACCTTGGCGATGAACACGTCCTCGTTGCGGATCACCAGACCGGGCTCGTCGGCCCGGGTGGAGATCTGATCGGTGTCGACCATGGCGAACAGCCCGTAGGCGCTCTCCTCGCCCGGCGCGCTGATCCGGTAGAGGACCACGACCTGCTCGGCCGGCGTGTAGCTGCCGTCCGCCTTGGCCTCGGCGAGGCGGGCCACCGCGTCGGGGAGCGCGTCGAGGAAGGACTTCCCAAGGCTCTCCGGGGCCCGGTGGGGCATCTCGATGCCGAGGGCACTGTGCGGATTCGCCTCGACGATGGCGGTGATCTCCGCGTCGTCGGCGAACTCGTCGTAGTTCTGCGCGCCGGTGCCGCCAGTGGTGATCCAGGCCCGGGCGATCGGATGCACGACCGTCATGGCCGCTGACGCTACCCGCGCCGTGCGGAGCCCCGGTGGCGGACCCGCACGCCGTCCACCAGATGAAAGGGCGCCGGTCAGCCGTTGTGGTGCCGGCCGGGGGCCGGGCCCCCACCCGCTGCCGGGGCGGCCGGACGGGAGCCGCCGGACGCGCCGAGCCGTACCGTCGTCGTCGCGGCGGAGGCCGGACGGCCGGCCGCGGCGCTGGTGCGGACCGTGCCGGGGGGCAGGGCCGGCAGGCCCGCGTCGGTGGGCGGGGTCATCCGCGAGGTGGCCACCACCCGGGCGACGCCGACCACGATCGGCGGGGCCAGCAGGTCGGCCATCTCGGCCGGGACGGCCGGCCAGTCGCCCTCGGCCACCGACCAGTACGTCGCACCGGAGTCCTCGGTCGCCGTCACCGGCGCGTTGTCGGACAGGCGGCGGTGCTTACCCATGGGAACGCCTCCAGGAGCTGCCGGGCTGCGGCCCCGGGCGGGCCGCCGGCTGGGACACCCGGTGAAACGAGCCCCGCACCGGCCCGGTGACGGGGCGGTGCGGGGCTCGTCGGGCACGCCTCAGTCGAAGATCGGGCCCTGCTCCCGGGTGCGCTTCAGCTCGTAGAAGCCGGGCGTGCCGGCCACCAGCAGGACGCCGTCCCAGAGCCGGCCGGCCGCCTCGCCCTTCGGCGCCGGGGTGATCACCGGGCCGAAGAAGGCGACCTGCCCGCCGTCCGGGCCCGGGGCGTGGATCACCGGGGTGCCCACGTCGGTGCCCACCGGCCGCATGCCCGCCTCGTGGCTGGCCCGCAGCGCCTCGTCGTACTCGGTCGACTCGGCGGCGTCGGCGAACGCCGGGTCGAGGCCGACGTCGGTGAGCGCGCCGGTCAGCATCTCCCGGCCCAGTTCCTCCTTGCCGAGGTGGATCCGGGTGCCCATCGCGGTGTAGAGCTTCGCCAGCGTCTCCCCGCCGTGCGCCTGCTCCACCGCGATGCAGACCCGCACCGGGCCCCAGCCCTTCTTCATCAGCTCCTGGTACTGCTCCGGCAGGTCCCGGCCCTCGTTGAGCACGGCGAGGCTCATCACGTGGAACCGGATGTCCACGTCCCGAACCTGCTCGACCTCCAGCAGCCAGCGGGAGGTGATCCACGCCCATGGGCACAGCGGGTCGAACCACATGTCCACAGCGACACGTTCGGTCACGGTGTCATCCCTTCACGACTCCACGCGCCGGAGCTCCGGCGCCTTCCCCTCCGATCCTCACCCCACGCGGCATCGACCGGTAGCGGAATGAGAGCGTGACCTCGGCCACCGAAGGGTGTCCGTGCATGGAAGACTCGGTTTCGGACCGGCCGTCACGAGCGGGCCGGGAGACCGGTGCCGCGGGGCGCGGCGAGACGAGTGGGATGGAGACGAACAGTGCCGGGAGTGCGCAACCTGACCCAGGTCGAGGCCACCGAGCGGGCCCGCCTGCTCGACGTCACCGGGTACGACATCAAGCTTGACCTGTCGACCGCGGTGCAGGCCGACGGCCGTACCTTCCGGTCGGTGACCGAGGTCCGGTTCCGCTGCGCCGAGCCGGGCGCGAGCACCTTCATCGAGACGGCCGCCGAGTCGGTGCGGTCGGCGACGCTGAACGGCACGCCGGTCGACCTCGCCGGCTGGTCCGCCGAGAAGGGCCTCACCCTCACCGGCCTGGCCGCCGAGAACGTCCTCGTGGTCGACGCCGACTTCGGCTACTCCAACAGCGGGCAGGGCCTGCACCGCACCGTCGACCCGGTGGACGGCGAGACCTACCTCTACAGCCAGTTCGAGACGGCCGACGCGCAGCGGGTGTTCGCCTGCTTCGACCAGCCCGACCTGAAGAGCGTCTACACCTGGCACGCCACCGTCCCCGAGCACTGGCGGGTGGTGTCCAACATGCCGGTGGAGCGCGAGGAGCCGGCCGGCGAGGCGCTGAAGACCGTCCACTTCGCCGAGTCGGCCCGGATGAGCACCTACATCACCGCGCTCTGCGCCGGCCCGTACCACGAGGTGCGGGACAGCCACGACGGCATCGACCTGGGGGTCTACTGCCGGGCCTCGATGGCGCGGTACATGGACGCGGACGACCTCTTCCTGATCACCAAGCAGGGCTTCGACTTCTTCCACGAGAAGTTCCAGGTGCGCTACCCGCTGCCCAAGTACGACCAGCTCTGGGTGCCGGACTTCAACGCCGGCGCGATGGAGAACTTCGGCTGCGTCACGCACGCCGAGTCGCACTACATCTTCCGCTCGCAGGTCACCGACTTCGAGTACGAGCAGCGCGCCAACACGATCCTGCACGAGCTGGCGCACATGTGGTTCGGTGACCTTGTCACCATGCGCTGGTGGAACGACCTGTGGTTGAACGAGTCGTTCGCCGAGTGGGCCAGCCACTGGTGCAACACCCACGCCACCCGCTTCTCCGACGCCTGGACGACCTTCCTGTCCATCCGGAAGAACTGGGGCTACCGGCAGGACCAGCTCTCCTCCACCCACCCGGTCTACTGCGAGATGCCGGACCTGGAGGCGGTCGAGGTCAACTTCGACGGCATCACCTACGCCAAGGGCGCCAGCGTGCTCAAGCAGCTCGTCGCGTACGTGGGCGAGGAGCCGTTCGTGGCCGGCCTGCGGGCCTACTTCGGCAAGCACGCCTGGGGCAACGCCACCTTCGACGACCTGCTCTCCGAGCTGGAGGCGGCCTCCGGCCGGGAGCTGCGCAAGTTCGCCGCCGAGTGGCTGGAGACCGCGCAGGTCAACACGCTGCGTCCCGAGGTGACCACCGGCGCCGACGGCTCGTACGAGCGGGTGCTGGTCCGGCAGGAGGCGCCGGCCGGGCACCCCACCCTGCGGACCCACCGGATCGGGGTGGGCCTCTACGACCTGACCGACGGGCGCCTGGTCCGCCGGGAGCGGGTCGAGGTCGACGTGACCGGCGAGCTGACCGAGCTGTCCGTGCTGCACGGCAAGCCGGCCGCCGACGTGCTGCTGCTCAACGACGACGACCTGACGTACACCAAGCTGCGGCTGGACGCGCAGTCGATGGCCAACGTGGTGCAGCACATCGCCGGCTTCGACTCGTCGCTGGCCCGGGCGCTCTGCTGGACCGCCGCCTGGGACATGACCCGCGACGCCGAGCTGTCGGCCCGGGACTACGTGGCGCTGGTGCTGGCCGGGCTGCCGGCGGAGACCGACATCAACCTGGTCACCGCCACCCTGCGCCAGGCGACCACCACGCTCACCTTCTACGCCGACCCGGCCTGGGCGCCGACCGGCTGGGCCGAGCTGGCGCGGACCGCCAGGACGGCGCTCGCCGCGGCCGAGCCGGGCAGCGGCTTCCAGCTCGCCTGGGCCCGGGCGTACACCTCCGCGGCCCGCTCCGGCGAGGACCTGGCCACGCTGCGCGGCTGGCTGGACGGCACCGAGGTGCCGGCCGGGCTGACCGTGGACACCGAGCTGCGCTGGACCGTCCTCCAGGCGCTGGTGGCCAACGGCGCGGCCGGGGCCGCCGACGTGGAGGCCGAGCTGGCCGGTGACCGGACCGCCAGCGGCGAGCGGGAGGCCGCGTACGCGCACGCGCTGGTGCCGACCGCGGAGAACAAGGCGACGGTGTGGGCGCAGCTCACCGGCCCGGAGGCGCTGCCGAACTGGCGCAACCGGGCGCTGCTGCAGGGCTTCACCCACCCGGCGCAGGTGGAGCTCACCGCGCCCTACCGGGAGAAGTACTTCGCCGCCGTGGCGCAGGTGTGGGCGCAGCGGGACAGCGAGCCGGCGCAGGAGTTCGTCCAGCTCGCCTACCCGGCGTACCTGGTCGAGGACGACACGGTGGCGGCCACCGACGCGTGGCTGGCGCAGGAGGGCCACCCGGCCCCGCTGCGCCGGCTGGTGGCCGAGGGCCGCGACGGCGTGTCCCGCGCCCTCAAGGCCCGCGCCCGGGACGCGCAGACCGCCTGATCCTCACGGGCGGCCCGCGCCCGGGACGCGCAGACCGCCTGATCCTCACGGGCGGCCCGCGCCCGGGACGCGCAGACCGCCTGATCCTCACGGGCGGCCCGGGCCCGGCCCGGGCCGCCCGCACCAGGTCGGCGGGGCGGCGGAGTGAGAACGGCCCGGACGCCGCCACCTGGCGGCGCACACGAGAAAGCCCGGCCCGCGTCGCGCGGGCCGGGCTTCGTCGTGAGTGGGTGGGCTCAGCCCTTGCCGGCGTGGCTGGCGAGCTGGTCGAGGCCCTGGATGATGCCGCCGGCCAGATCGCCGCCGCCGAACGAGGCCACCATGGAGAGCGCGGCCAGCTTGGCGTACGTGTCCGGGATGCGCTTGCGCGAGTATCGGCCGGTGACGATCTCGAGCTGCCGCTGGTTGGGCGACACGGCGATCAGCACCGACTTGTCCGGCTCGGCGAGCTGCCGGTGCAGCCGCTCGGCGTGCTCCCGGATCGGCTCGTCGAGGCCGCCCACGTAGACCGAGAAGACCAGCCCGGTGCCCTTGTCGGCCAAGCGGAGCGCCTCGTCGATGCGGAGCAGCTGACGGGTCGAGAACGGCCCGTCCAGGACCTCCGGCGGGTTACCGGTCCCCGTCGCGGCCTGCTTCTCACCAACGGTCACTTGCGCCTCCGGTTCCACCGGCCGGTGCCTCCCGGCCGGCCTGCTCCTGCTTGCGGCTGGTCAGCGCCGGCGCCTGCGCCCCGGCCGTCAGTGCGGTGCCGGCCGAGTCGGCCAGCTGCTCCGGACGGCCCAGGAACCAGACCGGAGTGAAGTCGAAGGGCCGGCCCGGCCGGTAGCGCTTGGCGCCGCCACCGCCGCCACCACGGCTGCCCGCGGCCGCCAGCCCGGCGATCACCAGCACGGCGGCCGCCGGGATGCCGACGAAGACCAGCAACGTCTCGGTAACAGACAATCCCAACGCCCCCAGGCGGAAAGAGAGACCAGGAATGTTCCGGGTCGGGTGGACGGTCATGACGACGCGCGCCCGACTCCGCTTGTGCTGTTCACGTTAGCGGAGTCGACCGCCCGCCAGATTGCGGGGTGGTGATCCCACCCGCCACAGCCGTGCTCCAGTTGCGCGGCAGTGGCTATCAATGTCGCGTCGTCGCCGTACCGGCCGGTGAGCAGCACCCCGACCGGCAGCCCGTCGCCCGTTCGGCCGACCGGCAGCGAAACGGACGGGTCGCCGGTGACGTTGAAGATGGCGCAGTACGGCGAAAACCGGCGCTGCCGGTCGAAATCCTCGGCCGGACCCAGGCTGGCGAACGCGCCCACCGACGCCTGCGGGGCGGCCAGGGTGGGGCAGAGCAACAGGTCGCAGCCGGCGGTGCGGCGCACGCCCCGGCGTACCTGGGCCTGGAGTTCGCTCAGCGCGGCCATCAGCGGACCGGCGCCGACGGCCGTGCCCCGGGCCCGCAGGAACCGGGTCAGCGGCAGCAGGTCGTTCTCCCGCTCGGGCGGCACGGGAGCGAGCGCCAGCACGTACCAGATGGTCTCGAAGAGCGGCCACGCCTCGGGGCCGAGCGGCGCGGGGACGTCGACCACCTCGTGGCCGGCCGCGGCGAGCAGCCCGGCGGCCCGGTCGACGGCGGCCACGCAGTCCGGGTGGACCGGTTCGTCGGCGAGCATCGGAGTGGTGAACCGGCCGATCCGCAGCCGGCCCGGCGCGGCCTCCCGGGCGGCGCCCAGATAGCCGCCGATGGGCGCGACGGGCGGCAGGTACGGCTCGCCGGGCACCGGTTGCGCCAGCACGTCGAGGAGCGCGGCCACGTCGGCCACGGTGCGGCCGAGCGGGCCGTTGATGGGCAGCCCGAACGCCCCGAAACCGAGCGGCCCGCCGGAGACCAGTCCCCGGCTGGGCTTGTAGCCGACCAGGCCGCAGAGCGCCGCCGGGATGCGCAGCGAGCCGCCGCCGTCGGAACCCTGCGCCACCGGCACCAGCCCGCCGGCCACCGCGGCCGCCGCCCCGCCGCTGGACCCGCCCGCCGTGTAGCCGAGGCCCCACGGGTTGCGGGCCGGCGGCGCGACGAGCCCCTCGGAGTAGAGCGAGCAGCCCAGCTCGGAGGTGGTGGTCTTACCGAGGCTGACCAGCCCGGCGGCGGCCATGAGACGGACCACGTCGGCGTCGACCGGCGGCACGAAGTCGGCGAAGGCGGCCGAGCCGAAGGTGGTACGCACCCCGGCGGTGAGGGTCAGGTCCTTGATCGCGGTCGGCACCCCGTGCAGCGGGCCCCGCCGCTCTGCCGGGGCGGCGTCGGCGGCGGCCGCCGCGGCCCGCGCGCGTTCCGGGGTGACCGTGACGAACGCGCCGAGGGTGTCGCCGAGCGCGTCCACCCGGAGCAGGTGGTGCTCGACCAGTTCCACGCTGGACAGCTCACCCCGGCGGATCGCGGCGGCCTGCTCCAGCGCGGTCAGGTCGTGCGGCTCGGCCATACCGCCATCCTGCCTGGTCACAGCGACCCTCGCACTCACCACCCGCCGCGTGCCCGCCGGCCAACCGGGGGTGACCCGTCAGTTTGCTCTGCCGCCACCCACGCAACACCGTGTCGCCGAGGTGCTGCGCCGACGGCTGCAGAGCAAAGGCGGCGCGAGGTGGTGCCGCGGTTGCCGGGGGGTCAGCCGTGCAGGAAGCGCAGGGCGTTGCGGGACAGGAGCTTGTCGCGCTGGTCGGCCGTGAGGAAGTCGGCCTTGCGGACCACCTGCCCGACCGGCCGCTCCCCCAGCGGGTACGGGTAGTCGCTGCCGACCAGCACCCGGTCCTCCCCCATGGTGTCGACCAGCAGCCGCAGCGCCGCCGGCTCGAAGACCACGGAATCGACGGAGAACCGGTCGACGTAGGCGCCGGGCGGGGCGCTGGACGCGCCGCGGACCAGGTCGCCGCGGCGGTGCCAGGCGTTGTCGGCACGGCCCAGCCAGAACGGGAAGCTGCCGCCGCCGTGCGCGAAGCAGATCCGCAGCGTCTCCGGCACCCGGTCGAAGACCCCGCCGAGGATCAGCGCCAGCACCGACAGGTGCGTCTCGGCCGGCATCCCGGTCAGCCAGCGGGCCATCCACCGGTCCAGCCGGGGGCCGCCCGGCATGTCCCACGGGTGCACGAAGACCGGCGCGCCCACCTCGGCGCAGTGGGTCAGGAACTGCACGATGCCGGCGTCGTCGAGGTCGCGGTCGCCGACGTGGTTGCCGATCTCCACCCCGGCGTGCCCGGCGGCCAGGCAGCGGTCCAGCTCGGCGCAGGCGGCGTCCGGGTCCTGCAACGGCACCTGGCAGAAGGGCACCAGCCGGTCGCCCCCGGCCGCGGTGACCTCCAGGGTGAGGTCGTTGAAGATGCGGGCCACCTTGACCGCCTGGTCGGCGGGGCGGTCGTAGCTGAAGAAGACCGGGGTGGGCGAGACGACCTGCACGTCGACGCCGTCGGCGGCCATGTCGGCGAGCCGGGTCTCCGGGTCCCAGCACTCCGCGCCGACCGGCCGGAACTCCGTCTCCCCCACCATGATCATGGCGGCGCGCTCGGAGTCCACCCGCAGCCAGGGCCAGCCGGACCCGCCGCAGGCTGCGGCGAGGTCCGGCCACCCCTTGGGTACGACGTGCGTGTGCACGTCGACGACGGGTCGGGGCATCAGCCCTTGCCCGGGTGCAGCGCGCCGCAGGCGGTGCAGGTGCGGGCCTTCTCGTCGGCGTAGAACGCCGCGAAGACCGGCGGCAGGTCGGCGGCGATGTCGCGGACCTGGAGCTCCACCTCGTGCACCTTGTGGTGGCACTCGGGGCAGTACCACTGGAACTTCTCCAGCGTGCCCTCCTCGCGGACCCGCTCGATCACCATGCCGATCGAGCCGGCCTCCGGGCGCTGCGGCGAGTGCGGGGTGTTGCGCGGCAGCATCCACATCTGCCCCTCGCGCACGTGCACCGTACGCGGCCCCTCGGGGAGCATCAGGTTGATGTGCATGTTGCCCTTGACCTGGTAGAAGAACTCCTCGTACGGGTCGACGTGGAAGTCGGTCCGCTGGTTCGGGCCGCCCACCACCATGACGATGAAGTCGTCGCTGCCCGGCAGCATCTCCTTGTTGCCCACCGGCGGCTTGAGCAGGTGCTGGTTCTCCCCGATCCAACCCTGGAAGCTGAACGGCTCGGCGATCTCACTCACGACTGACCTCCCGACGGAAGTAGGGCCACGGCCTGCATCTCGATCAGCAGGTGCGGATGCGGAAGCTGGTGCACGGCCACCGTGGTCCGGGTCGGCCCGGTGGCGTCGAAGAACTCCGCCCACACCTCGTTGTAGCCACCGAAGTCGTTCATGTTGACCAGGTAGCTGGTGACCTGCACCAGGTCGCCCAGGTCCGCGCCGACCGAGCGGAGCAGGTCGCGGATGTTCCCGATCACGGCCCGGGTCTGCGCCCGGATGTCGAGGTCGGTGGTGCCGAACTCGTCCACGGAGACACCGGCGAAGGTGTTGTCCGGCCGGCGCGACGACGTACCCGAGACGAAGACGAACCCGCCGGCGACCTTGACATGCGGGAAGGCGCCACGCGGCACGGCCTTCCCGGCCACCACCCGGGCCGTCATGATCCCGCCCGCAGCGAGGCGGTGCCGAGCTTCTCGACCACGGCCCGGACGTGCGCGCCGGGGCGCAGCGGCACGGCGGCGGTGGCCGCCCCGGCCAGGAAGACCCAGCCCTCGCGGAGCCGGACGCCGTGCCGGGCGGCCAGCCGGATGCCCTCGTCCAGCGCCCGGCGCGGGTCGCCGAGGATCGCGGCCGTGGCGCCGACCTGCGCCACCCGCCCGTCGATCTCCAGCAGCACGCCGAGGTTGTCCAGCCCGTCCGGCACCGGCGACCAGGGCCCGACCACGAAGGCCGCTGCCGAGGTGTTGTCGGCGATGACGTCCGGCAGGGAGAAGGTGAAGTTGGCGTACCGGGAGTCGATCAGCTCGATCGCCGGGGCGACCGCGCGGACCGCCTCGGTGAACGCGCCGACCGGCGCACCGGGCTCGGGGAGGCGGTCAAGCAGGAACGCCACCTCCGGCTCGACCCGGGGGTGGATGAAGTCGGCCACGTCGACCGTGCCGCCGTCGGGCACCCGCATCACGTCGGTGAGCCGGCCCCAGATCACCTCGTCGACGCCGACCTGGGCCATCTTGGCCTTGCTGGTCAGCCCCATCTTCAGCCCGACCAGCCGCTCGCCCCGGTCGAGGCGGCGCTGGAGCAGCGCGGTCTGCACCGCGTACGCGGCGTCGACGTCGAGGCCGGCCTCGGCGGCGAGTTGCGGGATCGCGCTGGCGGTGTCGGCGGCCGCGCCCAGCTTCTCGGCGATCCCCGCGATATCCGGTCCGATCATGGGTGCTCCTTGCTCGCCAGGTCGAGTGCCACGTCCACGATCATGTCCTCCTGGCCGCCGACCATCCGGCGCCGGCCCAGCTCGACCAGGATCGAGCGGACGTCCACCCCGTACTTCGCGGAGGCGCGCTCGGCGTGGCGGAGGAAGCTGGAGTAGACGCCCGCGTAGCCGAGGGAGAGCGTCTCCCGGTCGACCTGGACCGGCCGGTCCTGGAGCGGGCGGACCAAATCGTCGGCCGCGTCCATCAGTGCGAACACGTCGCAGCCGTGCTTCCAGCCGTGCAGTTCGGCGACCGCGACGAAGACCTCCAGCGGGGCGTTGCCGGCGCCCGCGCCCATGCCGGCCAGGGAGGCGTCCACCCGGACGGTCCGGCCGTGCGGCGAGCCGAGCGGCCCGGCGCCGAGGATCCGGCCGTGCTCGACGGCCAGCACGCTGTTGGCCACGCCGAGCGACAGGTTGTGGTGGGCGTGGATGCCGATCTGCGTCTCCGGTTCGAGCACCTGCCGGTACGCGTCGACCCGCTCGGACACGTCGGACATGAGCAGCCGCCCGCCGGAGTCGGTGACGTAGACGCAGTGCGCCCCGTACGACTCCATGAGCTTGGCCTGCGCGGCCAGCCCGGCCGGGTCGTTCATGTGCGACATCATCAGGAACCCGGAGACGTCCATGCCGTTCTCCCGGGCCCAGGAGATGTGCTGGGCGGAGATGTCCGCCTCGGTGCAGTGCGTAGCGATCCGGACGCTGGTCACCCCGAGCGCCTTGGCCGCCTTCAGGTCGGCGATGGTGCCGATGCCGGGCAGCAGCAGGGTGGTGAGCCGGGCGCTGGTCAGCACCTCGGCGGCGGCGGAGATCCAGTCGGCGTCGCCGGCCGCGCCATGGCCGTAGTTGACGCTGGAGCCGGCCAGCCCGTCGCCGTGCGCCACCTCGATGGCGGCCACCCCGGCCGCGTCGAGCGCGGCAGCGATGGTCCGCACCTGGTCCACCGGGTACCGGTGCGCGATGGCGTGCATGCCGTCGCGCAGCGTCACGTCCTGGATGTAGAGGTCGGTCATGCCGGGACCCCCTTGGTGCGCAGGGCGACCAGTCGCTCGGCGGTGCGCAGCGCGGCCGACGTCATGATGTCGAGGTTCCCGGCGTACGCGGGCAGGTAGTGTCCGGCGCCGGAGACCTCCAGGAAGACCGAGACCTGGAGCCCGGTGAAGTGCCGGCCCAGCACCGGCGCGTAGGTGTCCACCCGGTCGAACTGCACGTCCTGCTTGAGCCGGTAGCCCGGGACGTACTCCTGCACGGTCTTCACCATCTCGGAGACCGAGGCGGCGATGGCGGAACGGTCGGCGTCGGCGTCCGGGCAGAGGCAGTAGACCGTGTCCCGCATGAGCAGCGGCGGGTCGGCCGGGTTCAGCACGATGATGGCCTTGCCGCGCTCGGCGCCGCCGACCACCTCGATGGCCCGGGCGGTGGTCTCGGTGAACTCGTCGATGTTGGCGCGGGTGCCCGGCCCGGCCGACTTCGAGGCGATCGAGGCGACGATCTCCCCGTACGCGACCGGGGTGACCCGGCCGACCGCGTGCACGATCGGCACGGTGGCCTGCCCGCCGCAGGTCACCATGTTCACGTTGGGCCGGTCCAGGTGCTCGTCGAGGTTGACCGGCGGCACCACGTACGGGCCGATGGCGGCCGGCGTCAGGTCGACCACGGTCCGGCCGTGCGCCCGCAGCACCGCGTCGTGGTGCCGGTGCGCGCCGGCCGAGGTGGCGTCGAAGACCAGCTCGACGTCGGCGAACTCGGGCAGCGCCACCAGTCCGTCGACGCCCTCGGCGGTGGTCGCCACGCCGAGCCGCCGGGCCCGGGCGAGACCGTCGGACGCCGGGTC
This sequence comes from Micromonospora sp. NPDC023966, assembly GCF_040639095.1. Taxonomy (NCBI): domain Bacteria; kingdom Bacillati; phylum Actinomycetota; class Actinomycetes; order Micromonosporales; family Micromonosporaceae; genus Micromonospora; species Micromonospora sp. NPDC023966. Next base: position 30,091 of record NZ_JBEZZJ010000034.1, read on the forward strand.
GATGCCGGCCATCGCCACCATCCGCAGCTCGGTGCTGAGCCGCAGCACCTTGATCATCAGGTCGGTGCCGATGTTGCCCGACCCGAGCACCGCCACGCCGACGGTCATGCTGTGCCGCCTTTCGTTCTCGACTGCCGGGCTCGCAGAACCGGCTCACTCCTCGCGCTCACGGGGTCTCCTTCGAGAAGCAGGTCCGCACCGAGCCGAGCCCGGAGATGCGCGCCTCGTACGCGGCGCCCGGGGTCACGGGCACCATCGGGCCGAGCGCCCCGGAGAGCACCACGTCCCCGGCCTTCAGCGGGTCGCCGGCGCGCGCCATGGTGCCGGCCAGCCACTCCAGCGCGTGCAACGGGTTGCCGAGGCAGGCCGCCCCGGCGCCGACCGAGACCGGCTCGCCGGCGTGCTCCAGCACCATGCCGCAGAGCCGCAGGTCCACGTCGGCCAGCCGGCGGGGCGCGGTGCCGAGCACGAAGAGCCCGCTGGAGGCGTTGTCCGCCACGGTGTCCACGATGGAGATGTCCCAGCCGGCGATCCGCGAGTCGACGATCTCGATGGCCGGCAGCACGTGGTCGACGGCCCGGATCAGGTCGACGGTGGTGACCCGCTCGTCGGGCAGGTCGGCGCCGAGCACGAAGGCGATCTCGGCCTCCACCCGGGGCTGGAGCAGCCGGCTCATCGGCACCTCGACGCCGTCGCCGACCGCCATGTCGTCGAAGAGCACCCCGAAGTCGGGCTGGAAGACGCCGAAGTTCTCCTGCACGGCGCGGGAGGTGAGGCCGATCTTCGCGCCCACCCGGCGGTGGCCCTTGCCGAGCCGCTGCCGGGTGTAGACCTGCTGCACCTGGTAGGCCGCCTCGATGTCACCCTCCGGCAGCAGCCGTCCGCGCAGCGGCGGGCACGGCTTCTCGTCCTGCCGGGCCACGGCCAGTTCCCGGTTGGCGGCTTCGATGTCAACGGTCATGCCGGCTCCTCGCTGCGTTCGCTTGGGACGCCGGCCATTCTGCCCGGGGCGCGCACTCCGCTCGGTCATGAGAGGTCCACGCAGACGTTGGTGAGTTCGGAGTAGAAGTCGAGCGAGTGCACCCCGCCCTCCCGGCCGATGCCGGAGGCCTTCACCCCGCCGAACGGGGTCCGCAGGTCGCGCAGGAACCAGGTGTTCACCCAGACGATGCCGGCGTCCAGCCGGGACCCGGCCCGGTGCGCCCGGCCCACGTCCCGGGTCCAGACCGTCGCCGCCAGGCCGTAGTCGGTGGCGTTGGCCAGGGCGTACGCCTCGTCCTCGTCGTCGAACGGGGCGACGTGCACCACCGGGCCGAAGATCTCCTCCCGGTTGGTGCGGGCGTCCGCCCCCAGCCCGGTGAGCACGGTCGGCTGCACGTACGCGCCGCCGTCGCGGGCGTCGCCGAAGCGCGGCGTCCCACCCCCGGCGCGCACCTCGGCGCCCTCGGTCCGGGCCAGCTCGTAGTGGCCGAGCACCTTGTCCCGGTGGCCGTGCGAGATCAGCGGCATGTTCACCGTGGCCTCGTCGGCCGGCCAGCCGTACGCCAGCTCGTCGGCGCGCTTGGCCAGCCGCGCGGTGAACTCGTCGAAGACCGGACGCTGCACGTAGATCCGCTCGGTGCAGAGGCACACCTGGCCGCCGTTGGTGAAGCTGGACCGGACCGAGCCGGCGACCGCCGCGTCCAGGTCCGCGTCGGCGAAGACCAGGCCGGCGTTCTTGCCGCCCAGCTCGAAGCTGACCGCCTTCACCCCGTCGGCGGCGGCGCGCATGATGGCGCTGCCGGTGGCCGACTCGCCGGTGAAGGTGATCGCGTCGACGCCCGGGTGCCGGGTGAGGTGCTCGCCGGCCGAGCCGGGGCCGAAGCCGTGCACCAGGTTGAACACGCCCTCGGGCAGGCCCGCCGCGGCCATCACCTCGGCGAGCAGAGTCGCCGAAGCCGGGGTCTCCTCGCTGGGCTTGACCACCACGGCGTTGCCGCAGGCCAGGGCCGGGGCGACCTTCCAGGTGAGCAGGAGCAGCGGCAGGTTCCACGGCACGATGATCGCCACCACGCCGACCGGCTTGCGGACCGCGTAGTTCAGCGCCCGGCCGCCGGTCGGGGTCACCGTGGTGAAGGACTCCGTCGGCGCGGTCACCACGATCTCGGCGAACGCCCGGAAGTTGGCCGCCCCACGCGGGATGTCCAGCGTGCGGGCCTGGGAGATGGCCTTACCGGTGTCGGCCACCTCGGCGGCGACCAGGTCGTCGAAGCGGCGTTCCAGCTCATCGGCGACCCGGCGGAGCACCTCGGCGCGCTCCCGCTCGCCCATCCGGCCCCACGGGCCGCGCAGGGCCGCCCGGGCCGCGGTCACCGCGTCGTCCACGACGGACTCGCCCGCCTCGACCACCTCGAAGACCGGCTCGCCGGTGACCGGGCTGCGCTTGGTGAACCTCGGTCCGGCGTCCACGAAGGAGCCGCCGACGAAGTTGCGCAACAGGCCGGGTCCGTCCGGCGCGTGCCCGGCCATCAGCCGGGGATCCCAGAGCGTCATCCTCGCCTCCCTCGGCCGAGCGCCACCGTCGCCCCGGCCAGCGCGGCCACCGCGCCCGCCGCCACCGCCCCCACCACCGCGTACTGCCGGCGCACCCGGCGGCGCACCTCGGCGTACGGGGTGGTGGAGAAGGAGACCAGCTCGTACTGCGAGACGTAGCGGCCGGGCAGGGCGCGCTCCAGCGCGTGCTCGATCTTCTTGCGGGTCTGGAACACCGTGGAGGCGACCTTGTCCCGCATCTCCACGAAGTTGGTCAGCGCCATCCGGGCGATCGCCTCGGCGTTGGCCTGCCGGCGGTGCTGGAACAGCGGCAGCGCGGACGCCCACTGGTCGCCGCACTCGTCCAGGCAGCGGTCCAGCTCGACCACGTCCTCGAACGCGCAGTTCGCGCCCTGGCCGTAGAACGGCACGATGGCGTGCGCCGCGTCGCCGAGCAGGCCGACCCTGCCGGCCACCTGCCACGGCGTGCAGCGGACCGTGCCCAGCACCCCGACCGGGTTGTGCTGGTAGTCGTCGACCAGGTTCGGCGCGAGCGGCACCAGGTCCGGGTAGTGGGTGGCGAAGTAGGTCTCGATGGCGGCCGGGCTGCCCAGCGAGGCGAAGCTCTGCGTGCCGTGGGTCGGCCAGAACAGCGTGCAGGTGAAGGAGCGGTCCGGGTTGGGCAGCGCGATCATCATCGAGGTGCCGCGCGGCCAGATGTGCAGAGCGCCCGGGTCCAGGGCGAACTCGCCGCCGATCGGCGGGATGGTGAGTTCCTTGTAGCCGTAGTCGAGGAAGTCCAGGCTCTCGGTCACCGCCCCGTACGCCAGCAACTGCCCGCGCACCGCGGAGCCGGCACCGTCGGCGCCGAGCACCACCGACGCGGTCTCGCTGGCCTTGCCCTGCGGGGTCTCGAAGGTCATCTCACCGGTGGCCGGGTCGAGCCCGACGAGCCGGTGGTCGAAGGCGATCCGCACGCCGGGCAGCGCGGTGGCGGCGTCGAGCAGGGCGTTGTTCAGCGCGCCCCGGCTGATCGAGTTGATCGCCCGGTCGCCGGACACGCTGTACGACTGGAACTGCGGCTCCCCCTCCACCGGGTGGATCATCCGGCCGCGCATCGGCAGCGCGTCCGTCATCACCTGCTGGTCCAGCCCGATCCGGCGCAGCGCGTCCAGGCCGCGCTCGGAGAGCGCCAGGTTGATCGAGCGGCCCCGCTCGACCCGGCCGGTGCGCGGGTCCGGCCGCCGCTCGTAGAGGGCGACCGGGTAGCCCCGCCGGGCCAGGAAGCAGGCCAGCAGGCAGCCGGCCAGCCCGGCGCCGACGACGGCGATCTCCTCGCGTTCCGTACTCATGAGGAATGCCCGCCTTTCGTTCGCGACTGCGGGGCTCGCAGACCCGGCTCACTCCTCGCGCTCACCGGCACGGCCTCGGCCAGCGCGTCGGCGACCCGCCAGCAGTCGTGGTACGTCGAGTAGAGCGGCACCGGGGCGAACCGGACCACGTCCGGCTCCCGGGCGTCCGCGATCACACCGTGCTCGTGCCGCAGCCGCTTGGTCAACTCGTTGGCGCTGCCGGCGCCGATCCGGACCGAGAGCTGGCAGCCCCGGCGGGCCGGGTCGCGCGGGGTGATCACGGTCAGCGGCCGGTCGGCGGTCACCTCGTCGAGCAGCCGCTCCAGGTAGCCGGTGAGCCGGAGGCTGCGCTCGCGCAGCGCGGGCATGCCGACCGAGTCGAACAGCTCCAGCGAGGTGCGCACCGGGCCCATCGCGAAGATCGGCGGATTCGAGATCTGCCACGCCTCGGCGGTGGCCGGCGGCCGGGAGACCGGGGTCATCTCGAACCGGGTGGCCGCCTCGGTGCTCCACCAGCCCTCGAAGCGCGGGAGGTCCGGGTCGCCGAGGTGGCGCTCGTGGACGAAGACGCCGGCCAGGGCGCCGGGGCCGGAGTTCAGGTACTTGTAGGAGCACCAGGCGGCGAAGTCCACGTCCCAGTCGTGCAGCGCCAGCGGCACGTTGCCGGCCGCGTGCGCTAGGTCCCAGCCGACCACCGCGCCGGCGGCCCGCCCCGCGGCGGTGATCGCCGGGATGTCCATCAGCTCACCGGTCAGGTAGTTGACCCCGCCGAGCAGCAGCAGCGCCACGGTGTGCCCCTCGGCGGCCAGGAAGTCGAGGACGTCCTGGGTCCGCAGGGTGTCCTCGCCCGGGCGCGGCTTGAGCCGGACGACGGCGGTGTCCGGGTCGAGGCCGTGGAAGCGGGCCTGGCTGCGCACCGCGTAGCTGTCCGAGGGGAAGCTGCTGTCCTCGATGACGATCCGGGTCCGCTCCCCCGCCGGCCGGTAGAAGCTCACCATCAGCAGGTGCAGGTTGACCGTGAGGGAGTTCATCACCACGGTCTCCGCGGGCCGGGCGCCGACCAGTCGCGCGGCCGGCGCGGTCAGCAGTTCGTGGTACGGCAGCCAGGGCCGCTCCGCCTCCAGGTGCCCCTCCACGCCCAGCCGCCGCCAGGCGTCCAGGTCGCCGAGGAGTTCCTCCCGGGTGGCCCGGGGTTGCAGACCCAGCGAGTTGCCGGCCAGGTACGCCACCTCCGGGTAGCGCCCGCCCTCGGCGGGCGGCACGAGGAACAGGTGCCGGTGACCGGGGTCGGCGGCGTCGAGCTTCCGGGCTTCGGCTTCGGCACCGCCGAAGCCCAGCGACTCAGTTTCGGTGTTCCGCACGATTCCTCCGGTCACATCGCGGTCCGGGCCGACCACAGCTCCGGGAAGACCACCCGGGCCATGCTCCGCTGCAACCAGGCCAGCCCGGCGGAGCCGCCGCTGCCGACCTTGGCGCCCATCGAGCGCTGCACCGCCTTGATGTGGTGCCAGCGCCAGTCGCTGAACCCTTCGGCCACCTCGGTCAGCGCCTCGCCGAGCAGGCGCAGGTGGTTGTCGGGGCCGCCGTCGGCGTAGATCCGCACCCAGGCCGCCTCGACGGCGGGGTGCGACTCGTGCTCGGTCGCCACGTCCCGCTCCAGCAGGTCGGCGGGCAGCTCGAAGCCGCGTCGGGCGAGCAGCGCCACCACGTCGTCCCAGAGGCTCGGCGTGGTCAGGGCGGCGGTCAGCTCGGCGTGCACCTCGGCCTGCCGGCGGAACGGGCGGATCAGCGCCGGGTCGCGCAGGCCGAGCAGGAACTCCAGCTGGCGGTACATGGCCGACTGGAAGCCGGAGCCCTCGCCGAGCCGGTCGCGGAACCGGTTGAAGTCGGCCGGGGTCATCCAGCGCAGCCCCTGCCAGGCGGCGTTGAGCCCCTCAAGGTGCAGGGCGGCGCGGCGCAGCGGGGGCAGCGCGTCCCAGATCCGGTTGGCCCGCAGCTCGCGCTGCGCGTGCCGCAGCTCGTGGCAGGTCAGCTTGAAGTACAGCTCCATGATCTGGCTGACCATCAGGAAGGACATCTCGCCCGGGTCGTCGCTCAGCGGCTGCTGGAGCTGGTGCAGGGTGCTGGCCCGCACGTACGCGTCGTAAGGCACCCGGTCGGCGAACTCCAGGGTCGGCTCGCCGCCGTTGCGCGCCGCGCGGACCGCCCGCTGTTGCGAGGTCGCCGGCCGCACCGCCGTCGTCTGTTCCACCGTCATCTCCCTCCGTACGCCGGGGTAGACGACATGATGCCGCTGGTCCATCCGCAGATGGAATGCCTGTTCAACGGCGGTACGGTGGTCTCACCTCTCGCGTCGAAGGCGTCTGCGGCCCTCGACTTCACGGAAGAAAGGTCACCGCGTGGACGACATGGACTGGGCGCTGCTGCGCGAACTTCAGGCCGACGCCCGGCTCTCCTACAGCGAGCTGTCCCGCCGGGTGCACCTCTCCCCGCCCGCGGTGGCCGAGCGGGTGCGCCGGCTGGAGGAGTCCGGGGTGATCACCGGCTACCACGCGCGCGTGGACCTGACCCGGGCCGGCCGGACCGTGCTCGCGCTGATCCGGATGTCCTGTTACGGGTCGCGCTGCATCCTCAACGACCCCGACGTGGCCGACTGGCCCGAGATCATGGAGATCCACCGGATCACCGGCGACGCGTGCAGCATGCTCAAGGTGGCCGCCGGCACGATGGGCGAGTTCGAGGCGGTCATCGACCGGCTCGCCCCGTACGGCCAGCCGTCGAGCACCATGGTTCTCTCCACCCCGCTGGACTGGCACCCGGTCACCCCGCTCCCGCCCGCCGGAGCGCCCCCCGCCGGCCGGCGTCGCTGATCCGCCCCGGGTTCGCCCCCTGATCCGCCCCGGGTTTGCCCCCACGTCAGGGGGAATGCAGCCCGCACTGCCCGTCAGCAGGATTCCGGTGCGCCGCACCGGAAGGGGGGAATCATGCGAGGGCTCCTGTCACACCGCGCGCTCTGGGCCGTTCTGGGCCTGCTAGGCCTTGTCGCGGCGATCGTCCTGACCACGGCCGCCCCGGCCCGCGCCGGGGAGAACGTCTTCGTCGAGGTGACGCCGAACAGCGCCCAGGCCGGCACCCGGGTGAGCATCCGGGCCAGCTGCGACAACAACAACGACCGGCAGGCCCAGGTCACCTCGGACGCCTTCGGCCGGGTGATGCTCCGGCCGGACAACGGCTTCCTCACCGGGGCGGTCACCATTCCCGGCAACAAGGCGCCCGGCGACTACCCGGTGAACCTGGAGTGCTCCAACGGCCAGCGGGCCTCCACCATGCTCACCGTGCTGAACATGGCCCAGCCGAGCAAGGGCCCGGCGACCGGCGGTGGCGGCACCGCGGGCGGCCGGGGCCCCGGTTCACTGCTGCTGGTCGGTGGCCTGGTCGCGGTGGCGGTGGTGGCCGGGGTGAGCGCCCGCCGCAAGACCGGTAGCCGCGTCTGACGAGGTGCGGCCATGGCCCGCTCATCGCGCCGCCACGACCGCACCGGCCCCGGGCCCGACCCGCGCCGGGACGCCGGCGCCGCCCGCCCGGGCCGGCACCGGACCGGCTCCCGGGTCGGGACCGGACTGCGACTGGTGTCCCGCGCCTCGCGACGGTTCGCCCACGCCGCCGGGCACGCCTTCTCGGCCAGCGTCACCACCGCCGACCCGCAGGCCCGCCCGGTCCCGCCGGCGCGGTCCGCTCCGGCCGCCGGCCGCTGGCGGTACGCCGTCCAGCGCGGCCCCGGTGCTCCGGTGCTGGTGGTCGCGGCGCTGATGGCGATCATCGTGGCCATGCTCGGGGTGGAACGGGTGACCGGCATCAGTGTGCTGCCGGAGCAGCTCACTGCGGGGCTGCGCCCGCCGCCGAAGAAGTTCCCGGTGCTGTCCGGCAGCCCGCCGACGGACCTCGCGATCGGCAAGATCGACCTGCGGGCGCCGGTGCACCGGGTCGGCATCGCCCCGGACGGCAGCATCGACGTGCCGGACGTCGGCCGGGCCGGCGAGGTCGGCTGGTACGACCAGGGGCCCACCCCCGGCCAGTACGGCCCGGCGGTCATCGTCGGGCACGTCGACACCACCACCGGTCCGGCCGTCTTCCACGACCTCAGGGACCTCGACGACGGCGACCGGATCGAGGTGACCCGGGAGGACCGCTCGGTGGCCGTCTTCGAGGTGACCTCGATCGAGCGGTACGGCAAGGATCGGCTGCCGGTGCGGGAGGTCTACGGCGACTTCAGCCGCCCCAACCTGCGTCTGATCACCTGCGGCGGCCGGTGGGTGGGCGGCGAGACCGGGTACGCCGACAACCTGGTGGTCTACGCCTCGCTGGTGAAGGCGCGGTGACTGCCGCTCAGGCCGCCTCGGTCTCCGGCTCGCGCAGGTCGAGCCAGTCGGCCCAGCGCGGGTCCGGCGCGCGGTGGCCGAGCACCCGCCAGGCCGTGCCCTTCGGGGCCGCCGGCAGGTTGTGCAGCCGCCAGCCCAGCTCGGCGGGCGTCTTGTCGCCTTTGGTGTGGTTGCAGCGGGCGCAGGCGGCGACCACGTTCTCCCAGGCGTGCCGGCCACCCCGGCTGCGCGGGAAGACGTGGTCGATGGTCTCCGCCGGACCGCGGCAGTAGGCGCAGCGCCAGCCGTCCCGGGCGAAGATCGCGCGCCGGGAGAGCCCGACGTGGGTGCGGTAGGGGACCCGGACGAAGCGGGTCAGCCGGACCACCGAGGGGACCGGGAGCGCGTTGCGCGCGCTGTGCAGGATGCCCTCGCCGTCGGCCACGCAGACGGCCTTGGCGGAGAGCACGAGGATCGCGGCGCGCCGTACCGACACGACACACAGGGGCTCGTAGGTGGCGTTGAGAACGAGTGCACCGGAGCCCGCCGTGGGTCGTATGTCAGGCATCGCGCTCACCCTCCCGGTCCAGCCGCTCCTGCCGCCGCCGCGCCGGGACCGCCCCGCGGGCAGCGGGGAACGACACCGACGCCGGCCGGATCACCGACGTCCGTTGCGCCAATAGTCCCTGATCGCGCCCCGGATTGCACGCACTAATCCGGGGTACCCCCGTGAAGCCTGGTCCGCCCGTGCCAGGATGACCGGTTCCGCCCCGCATGATCGGTCGGGCCGCCCCGCCGGCGGGAGCCGGGCGGGTCGCCAGCGGGCGCCCAGCGGCGTTGCGGTACGAAAGCAGGGTGAGTCCCGCCAACCTGCTGCTCCACGCCCTGTCCGCCGCCGAGCCGAGCCCGTCGCCGTCCGTCGACTGCCGCACCGACCCCTGGTGCAAGAACGTCTACGAGATCACCAACTCGGCCTGGTTCGCCGAGGGCAGCTACTGGATCATCCTGAAGCCGCTGCGCGTCGTGCTGATCCTGCTGCTCGCCGTGGCCGCCCGCTGGGCGCTGCACCGGACCATCAACCGGCTGGTCCGGACCACCACCGAGGGCGCGGTGCCCACCATGCTCCGCCCGCTGCGGGAGCGGATCCCCAGCGCCACCCTCGACCCGGAGCAGTTCGTGCCGGAGCGGCGGCGGCAGCGCGCCGAGGCAATCGGCTCGGTGCTGCGCAGCATGGTCACCGCGTTCATCTTCGGCATCGCGCTGCTCATGGTGCTCAAGGAGTTCAGCTTCGACCTGGCCCCGCTGCTGGCCAGCGCCGGCATCGCCGGGGTGGCCCTCGGCTTCGGCGCGCAGAGCCTGGTCAAGGACCTGATCGCCGGCCTGTTCATGCTGATCGAGGACCAGTACGGCGTCGGCGACACCGTCGACCTGGGCGAGGCGACCGGCGTGGTGGAGGCGGTGGGCCTCCGGGTCACCACGGTCCGGGACGGCCGGGGCGTGCTCTGGTACATCCGCAACGGCGAGATCGTCCGGGTCGGCAACAAGAGCCAGGGCTGGGCCCTGGTCGTGGTGGACCTGCCGATCGGCTTCGCCGGCACCGAGGAGGCCACCGCGGTGCTCCGTACGGCGGCCGCCTCGGTCGCGCTGGACCCGGAGCTGGCGAAGGAGATTGTCGAGGAGCCGGAGGTGCTCGGCGTCGAGCAGATGACGGTCGACGGCGCGGTGATCCGTACCGTCGTCAAGACCACCGCCGACGGGCAGTTCGCGGTGGGCCGCGAGCTGCGCCGGCGGCTCGCCGAGGCGCTGGAGAACTCGGGCATCACCGCGCGGATCGCGGCGGCCCGGCTCTATCCCGGGCTGCCTACCCGCGCCCCGGCCGTGGGCGAGACGGGCACCGGCGGGCCCACCTGACCTGGGCGGCCGGTCGGACCGGCGGGCCGGACGATTTTCCGGGGTCGCGCACCGCGCGACCCCTCGGGTATCGTCCGTTCGTTCAGTCGGAGATGCGACGATCAATCCGTTCACCCTAGCCAGTTGTCAGACGATCGGGCAGAATCCGGTGAACACGCTCCCCAGGGGAGCGTGCTCGTGTCCTCGCTGATCCGTAGATCTGACGACGGTTCCAGGTCAGGCCATCACGAGTGGCCGACCCGGGAACGATGGAGGCGACGGTGTCCGACGAGCGACCCGCCCAGGAGGGCCCGGCCACCTTCCGCGACGTGTTCGGCCTCGCGGAGTTCCGAGTCCTCTTCACGGCAAGCGCTCTGTCCTGGATCGGTGACTACGTCGCGAAGGCCGCGGTCACCGTCCTGGTCTACCGGCAGACCGACTCGGTGGCGCTCTCCGCCGCCGCCTTCGCGGCCAGCTACCTGCCCTGGCTGTTGGGCGGCCCGCTGCTCTCCGCGCTCGCCGAGCGGTACCGGTACCGGCAGGTCATGATGGCCTGCGACCTGGTCCGGATGGCGCTGATGGTGCTGGTCGCCCTGCCCGGGATGCCACCCTGGGCGATCCTCGCCCTGATCTTCGCGGCCACGCTGGCCAATCCCCCGAGCCAGGCCGCCCGGTCCGCGCTGATGCCCCAGATCCTCGCCGGCGACCGGCTGGTGGTCGGCCTGTCGGTCTCGGCGAGCAGCGGGCAGGCCGCCCAGGTCCTCGGCTACCTGCTCGGCGCGGCGGTGGCCGCGGTCAGCCCGGCCGCCGCGCTGCTGATCAACGCGGCCACCTTCGGCCTTTCCGCGGCGCTGGTCCGCTTCGGCCTGCGCAACCGGCCGCCCGCCATGACCGAGGCGCACCGCAGCCACCTGCTGCGGGAGACCGCCGAGGGGTTCCGGCTCGTCTTCGGCCGGCCGGTGCTGCGCGCCATCGCCGTGCTGGTGTTCAGCGCGATGGTCTTCTCGATCGTCCCCGAGGGGCTCGCCGCGGCCTGGGCCGCCGAGCGGACCGGGAACGGCATGGACACCGGCACCGCCCAGGCGGTCATCATGGCCGCCAACCCGGTCGGATACGTCCTCGGCGGGCTGCTCGTCGGGCGGCTCGTCGCCCCGGCCCGCCGGCTGACGCTGATGCGCCCGCTGGCGGTGATCGCCCCGGCGGTGCTCGTCCCCGCGCTGCTCGACCCGCCGCCGATCGTGGTGGCGCTCCTCGCCGCCGCGTGCGGCTTCGCGGTGGCCGGGCTCATCCCGGTCGCCAACGGCCTCTTCGTCCAGGCGCTGCCGGACGGCTACCGGGCCCGGGCGTTCGGCGTGATGGCCAGCGGGACACAGATCATCCAGGGCGCCGCCGTGCTGGCCACCGGGGCGCTCGCCGAGCGGTTCAGCATCCCCTCGGTGGTCGGTGTGTGGAGCGCCGCCGGCGTGCTGCTGATGCTCCTCGCGGTGCTCACCTGGCCGCGCCCGACGACCATCGAGGCCGCCGTCGAGGCCGCCCGGGCGGATTCGGCGGCGACGGCCGCCCCGGCGGGGCGGGGCGCCCACATCCCCGGCCGGGGCGCGCCGGTGGGCGACCGGTCCGGCGAGCGCGGCCGGCGCCGGCACGCGGTGACCTGACTCCCGCCAGAAGGTGGGCACGAGCCGCCCCCGAATGGCACCTGGCAGGATGGGTGCCGTGACTTCCCCAGGCGAGTCGATGACCCTCTTCGAGGCAATCGGCGGCGAACCCACCTTCCGCAAACTGGTGGACGAGTTCTACGCCGGTGTCGCCACCGACCCGCTGCTGCGGCCGATGTACCCGGAGGAGGACCTCGGCCCCGCGGCGGACCGGCTGACCCTCTTCCTCGTCCAGTACTGGGGTGGCCCGCACACCTACTCGGAGCAGCGCGGCCACCCGCGGCTGCGGATGCGGCACGCCCCGTTCCGGATCGGCGCGGTCGAGCGGGACGCCTGGCTGCGCCACATGCGCCGGGCGGTCGACCGGCTGGACCTGCCGCCGCAGCTCGCCGCCGCGCTCTGGGACTACCTGGAGCGGGCCGCGTACTTCATGGTGAACGTGATGGAGGACCCGGCGGCCGAGGGCTGACCGGCGGCCGGCAGGGCCGCCGGACACGCCCGGACCGTCAGAGCAGGGCGCCCTCGTCGTGCAGCCAGTCGACGAAGGTGGTGGCCACCGCGGCGCCGCAGTCGAGCATCTCGACCAGCAGCGCGTCGTGGGTGCCGGCACCGAGCGGGACCTGGAGTTCGGCGTAGATGGGCAACTGGCCGCGCTCGGTCGGGTCGCCGATGTACGCCTTGCAGAACCGCCGGGTGTGGTTCCACTCGTTGACCACCCGGTAGGCGCGGTCGGCCCAGTCCGGCGGGACCGTCGCGTGCGGGCGGGCCCGCATCACCAGGATCTCGTCCTCGGGGCCCTCCAGGGTGACCAGCACGGCGTGCCGCTCCCACATGGCCAGCAGGTTGCCGTCGCCGTCGGCCAGGTAGCGCACGTCGAGCAGGTCGAGCGCGTCGCAGACCCGGCGGAGGGTGACCGGGGCGACGGTTGCCGGCATGTCGGCGATCACGGGCCGCTCGGCGGCTGCCGCGTCGTCCGCCGGCTGTCGGGGGGTCGGTGGCCCGACCCGGACGGTGTCATCCACTGTGATCCCGCTTCGAGTTTCCGGGTCGCCGCCACCGGCGGGACCTGGGCGCCATGACCACCACGGCATCGCTCGCGCACCTCACTCCCCAGCGGATCCAATCGCCTACGGTGCGTTGGATCCGAGGATGGACGGTACCCGGACAGCCGGGTTGAGGCATCCCCCCAACGGCTGCCCCAAACCGGAAGAACGACTCGGGGTCATCCGTTCGGATGAACTCGGGTGGGCGTCAGGGCGAGGTCAGCGACCTTACGCGACCAGGCTGCTCCGTACGGTCCGACGAGGCCCACCCAACGGCCGGCCACGCGTACCTGAACGTCGCCGGTGCCGACGAAGCCCATCCGGACCAGCCCCTGCACCAACCGCTGCGGGACCTCCACCGGGGCGTCCGGCGCGTCGTCCGGGGTCACCACCACCGCGACGTGGTCCAGCAACGCGTCCCGCAGCGCCCGCTGGCCCACGGCCCGGCCCGCCACCCCGTGGGCGGCCGCCTCGCGCAGCGTCCCGGCCGCCGCGGTGGCGATCCGCCGGACCTCCCCGGCGGGCAGCGCCTCCACCGCCCGGCTCGCCGGCGGCGGCAGCGGCCAGCGCCACCCGTCGTCCCGGCGCCGGGGCAGCGCCTCACCGCCGGCCGACAGCTCCCTGAGCAACTCCCCCGCCGCGACCGTGACGTCGCCCGGCGCCGTGCCGGGGACGGTCCGGACCACGAGCACGTCCCACGGCAGCCGGGCCCAGAGGGCGGTACGCCCGGCCCCCGGCACCGGCCGGAGCCGGACCAGGACGGCCGGGTCCAGCCGGACCAGCCGGGCCAGGAAGGCACCCGCGTCGGCCACCCCGTCCAGCCCGTGCCCGGTGGTCGGCGTGGTCACGCCGGCAGCCCGGGCGCGTACCGGAGCAGGAAGGCCCGCTCGTCGGCGGAGATCCGGCGCGGCCGCTGCGCGGCCAGGTCGAACGGGACCAGCACCGAACGCGCCCGGCTGGCCAGCACGTCCCGGTCGTAGAGCTCGTAGGCGACCGTGAACGAGCCCGCCTTGATCTCCTCGACCCAGAGCTCGATCCGGACCGTCGGGGCCGCCTCCGCGCTGGCCCGGCCCAGCGCGTAGTCGACGGGGCGCAGGTAGTCGACCTCGTGCCGGCGGATGACCACCCCGTCGGCGAACGAGCCCACTCCCCACGCCCGGCCGCCGGCGAACATCATCGCCACCCGCGCCTCCTCGTAGAGGGTGAGGAAGCGGGCGTTGTTGACGTGGCCGTACGCGTCCAGGTCGGACCAGCGCAGTGCGCAGTCGTAGACGAACTTGTCAGTCACGGGTGAGCTTGCGGTACGTCACCCGGTGCGGCCGGGCGGCCTCCGCGCCGAGTCGATCGATCTTGTTCTTCTCGTACGCCTCGAAGTTGCCCTCGAACCAGAACCACCGGGCCGGGTTCTGGTCGTCGCCCTCCCAGGCCAGGATGTGCGTGGCGACCCGGTCCAGGAACATCCGGTCGTGGGAGATGACCACGGCGCAACCGGGGAACTCCAGCAGCGCGTTCTCCAGGCTGCCGAGCGTCTCGACGTCGAGGTCGTTGGTCGGCTCGTCGAGCAGGATCACGTTGCCGCCGATCTTGAGGGTCAGCGCCAGGTTGAGCCGATTCCGCTCGCCACCGGAGAGCACCTTGGTCGGCTTCTGCTGGTCCGGACCCTTGAAGCCGAACGCGGCGATGTACGCCCGGGACGGCATCTCGACCTTGCCCACGAGGAGGTGGTCCAGCCCGTCGGAGACCGTCTCCCAGACCGTCTTGTCCCCCGCCAGGCCGGCCCGGCTCTGGTCGACGTACGACAGGGAGACCGTCTCGCCGACCCGGACCGAGCCGTCGGACGGCTCCTCCAGGCCCACGATGGTCTTGAACAGGGTGGTCTTGCCGACGCCGTTCGGGCCGATCACGCCGACGATGCCGTTGCGCGGCAGGGAGAAGCTCAGGTCGTCGATCAGCACCCGGTCGCCGAACGCCTTCACGAGGTGGTTGACCTCGATCACCGTGTTGCCCAGGCGCGGGCCCGGCGGGATCTGGATCTCCTCGAAGTCCAGCTTGCGGGTCTGCTCCGCCGCGGTGGCCATCTCCTCGTAGCGGTCGAGACGGGCCTTGGACTTGGTCTGCCGGGCCTTCGCGTTGGAGCGGACCCACTCCAGCTCGTCGTCGAGGCGCTTCTTCATCTTGGCGTCGCGGCGACCCTCGACCGCCATCCGCGCGGCCTTCTTCTCCAGGTAGGTGGAGTAGTTGCCCTCGTAGCCGATGGCCCGGCCGCGGTCCAGCTCCAGGATCCAGCCGGCCACGTTGTCGAGGAAGTAGCGGTCGTGGGTGATCGCGATCACCGTGCCGGCGTACTTGGCCAGGTGCTGCTCCAGCCACTGCACGCTCTCCGCGTCCAGGTGGTTGGTGGGCTCGTCGAGCAGCAGCAGGTCCGGCGCCTCCAGGAGCAGCTTGCACAGCGCCACCCGGCGGCGCTCACCACCGGAGAGCTGGGTCACGTCGGCGTCCGGCGCGGGGCAGCGCAGCGCGTCCATGGCCAGCTCGAGCTTGGAGTCGATGTCCCACGCGTCGGCGTGGTCAAGCTCCTCCTGGAGCTTGCCCATCTCCTCCATCAGCTCGTCGGAGTAGTCGGTCGCCATCTGCTCGGCGATCTTGTTGAACCGCTCCAGCTTGTTCTTGGTCTCGGCGACCGCCTCCTCGATGTTGCCGAGGACGGTCTTGCTGTCGTTGAGCGGCGGCTCCTGGGCCAGCATGCCGACGGTGTAGCCGGGCATGAGCCGGGCCTCGCCGTTGCTCGGCTGGTCCCAACCTGCCATGATCTTGAGGAGGCTGGACTTACCGGCGCCGTTCGGACCGACCACACCGATCTTGGCCCCCGGCAGGAAGTTCAGCGTCACGTTGTCGAGCACGACCTTGTCGCCGTGCGCCTTGCGCGCCTTTTCCAGGACGTAGATGAACTGGGCCACGGTGCGGGCTACCTCCGTCGGTTGCGATCGCGAGCTTGCGGGCGCGGGCGCGGGCTGCGAGGTCCCCCGGCCGCCGCCGGCCGGGGCCGGCCGCGCGCACGCCATCGTCAATCCTGACAGGTACGCCCCGCTCCGCCCACATCACCCCGCCCCGGGGCGCACGTGGCGCGCTGCGGCGGCCCGACTGTCGACAAGATCACGAAGGGGGTTCGACCACCGTGGGACGGGTAGGGAACTCCGGCACGGGGCAACAGAGGCCGCAGCTACGCTCAGTACGCTCATCGCGGTGGACCCGTCAGCACCCGGAGGTGGCCGATCGTGACCGTCCGTAGCTCCTTTGTCGTTGTGGCGAACCGACTGCCGGTCGACGAGGTGAGCACACCCGAAGGGCGGCAGTGGCGACGCAGCCCGGGCGGGCTGGTGACCGCTCTGCACCCGGTGCTCGCCGAGCAGCAGGGCACCTGGGTGGGCTGGGCCGGCGGCACGGGCGCCGCTCCCGAGCCCTTCGACCTGGAGGGGATCCGGCTGCACCCGGTGCCGCTGAGCGCCGAGGAGCTGGAGCGCTACTACGAGGGGCAGTCGAACGCGACGATCTGGCCGCTCTACCACGACGCGGTCGAGACCCCGGCCTACAAGCGGCGCTGGCGCGAGGCGTACCGCCTGGTCAACGCCCGCTTCGCGGAGGCCGCGGCGGACGTCGCCGCCGAGGGCGCCACGGTCTGGGTGCAGGACTACCAGCTCCAGCTCGTCCCGGCGATGCTCCGCGAGCTGCGGCCGGACCTGCGGATCGGGTTCTTCTTGCACATCCCGTTCCCGCCGATCGAGCTGTTCATGCAGATGCCGTTCCGCACCGAGATCCTGCGCGGCCTGCTCGGCGCCGACCTGGTCGGCTTCCAGCAGCGGCTCGCGGCGCAGAACTTCGTCCGGCTGGCCCGGCACCTGCTCGGCCTCCGCTACGAGGGGCAGATGATCCAGGTCGACGGCCGCCAGGTGAAGGCCGGCGCGTTCCCCATCTCGATCGACACCCGGGAGATGGAGCGACTGGCCGAGGACCCGGCGATCCAGGCGCGGGCCAAGCAGATCCGCGAGGAGCTGGGCAACCCGAAGACAATCATCCTGGGCGTCGACCGGCTCGACTACACCAAGGGCATCGAGCTCCGGCTGAAGGCCTTCCGCGAACTCCTCGCTGACGGAAAGCTGACAGTCCCCGACGCCGTCATGGTGCAGGTCGCCACGCCGAGCCGCGAGCGCGTGGAGCACTACCAGGCACTTCGGGTGAAGGTGGAACGCGAGGTTGGCCGGATTAATGGCGAATTCGGACGGGTCGGCGTGCCGGCGGTGCATTATCTGCATCAGTCGTACAGTCGCTCCGAACTGGCCGCGATGTACGTCGCGGCAGACGTGATGATGGTGACCCCGCTGCGAGACGGAATGAATCTGGTGGCCAAGGAGTACGTCGCATCGCGCGCCGACCAGGGCGGCGCGCTCGTGCTCAGTGAGTTCGCCGGCGCCGCCACCGAGCTGCGTCAGGCCTTCCTGTGCAACCCGCACGACCCGGACGCGGTCAAGGACGCGCTGCTGCGCGCCGTGCACGTCGAGAAACCCGAGGCCCGGCGCCGGATGCGGATAATGCAACGCCACCTGCGCAGCCACGACGTGGGCCACTGGGCCAAGTCCTTCCTGACCGAACTGGGCGTGCCCGATACGGAGGTTGCGTGAGCGCGAGGAGTGAGCCGATTCTGCGAGCCCCGCAGTCGCAAGCAAAGGTGATGCCGTGAACTCCCCTGCCCCCACCACTGCTCACGGCGGAGTGATGGATCCCGAGCTGCGCGCCGCGATCGGCCGGATCGCCCGGGTCCCCCAACTCCTGGTCGCCTGCGACTACGACGGCACTCTCGCTCCGATCGTCGAGGACCCGAGCAAGGCCGTGCCGCTGCCCGAGTCGGTGGCCGCGGTCCGCGCCCTCGCGTCCCTGCCGCAGACCAGCGTCGCGGTGGTCTCCGGCCGGGCGCTGCGGGACCTGGCCACGCTCTCCCGGCTGCCCAGCGAGGTGCACCTGGTCGGCAGCCACGGCTCGGAGTTCGACATCGGCTTCGTCGAGCGGCTCACCCCGGAGCTGATCGCGGTCCGCACCCGGCTCCGCGACGAGCTGCGCGAGATCGCCGCGGCCCACCCGGGCGTACGCCTGGAGCGCAAGCCGGCCAGCGTCGCCGTGCACACCCGCGGGGTGGACCCGCAGGTCGCCGCCGCGGCCATCGAGGCGGTCCGCAGCGGCCCCGCCACCTGGGAGGACGTCACCGTCACCCAGGGCAAGGAGGTCATCGAGCTGTCGGTGGTGGCGACCCACAAGGGCACCGCGGTCGACCAGCTCCGCACCCAGCTCGCGGCCAGCGCGGTGCTGTTCATCGGCGACGACGTCACCGACGAGAACGCCTTCGGCAACCTGCACGGCCCGGACGTCGGCATCAAGATCGGCCCGGGCGACACCCAGGCCGAGTACCGGGTGGCCGAGCCGATCGAGGCGGCCCGGGCCCTGGGCCTGCTGCTGGAGACGCGGCGGCACTGGCTCTTCGGCGAGCGGGCCGTCCCGATCGAGCGGCACTCGATGCTGGCCAACGGCCGCACGGTCGCGCTGGTCACCCCCGAAGCCAAGATCACCTGGCTGTGCCACCCGAAGCCCGACTCGGCGGCGATCTTCGCCGACCTGGTCGGCGGCAGCCCGGCCGGGCACTTCACCGTCGGCCCGCAGCGGGGAGGCATCCCGCTCGGCCAGCGCTACCGCAGCAACACCATGACGGTGGAGACCCGCTGGTCCGGCCTGACCGTGACCGACTGGCTCGACCTGCCGGCGAAGGAGACCACGCCGGACGGCCCGGCGATCGTCACCGGCGACTCGACGCTGGTCCGGGTGCTCAGCGGCACCGGGCGGGCCCGGATCGACTTCGCGCCGCGTCCCGAGTTCGGTCAGGTCGCCGTGCAGCTCCAGCCGCTGGACGACGGGCTGCTGGTGCTCGGCTCCAACGAGCCGGCCGCGCTCTACTCCCCCGGGGTCGAGTGGGAGGTGACCAACGACGCCGGGTTCGAGAGCGCCCGGGCGGTGGTGGACCTCTCGGCCGCCGGCGGTCAGATCGTGCTGGAGCTGCGCTTCGGCACGCACAGCCTGGAACACCACCGGGTGCCGATCCACGAGCGGCAGGCCGCCGCCGAGCAGCCCTGGAAGGACTGGGTGGCCTCGCTGCGGCTGCCCGCCACCGCCCGGGACCTGGTCGCCCGCAGCGCGCTCACCCTGCGCGGGCTCTGCCACGAGCCGACCGGCTCGATCCTCGCCGCGGCGACCACCTCGCTCCCCGAGGAGCTGGGCGGCGTCCGGAACTGGGACTACCGCTACTGCTGGCTGCGCGACGCGGCGATGACCGCCCGCGCGCTGGTCGACCTCGGCTCCACCGAGGAGGCGGAGGGCCTGCTGCGCTGGGTCGACGGCGTCGTCGACCGCACCGGTGGGCACCCGGAGCGGCTGCACCCGCTCTACACGGTCGACGGCTACGAGCTGGGCGCCGAGGCGGTCATCGACACCCTGCCCGGCTACGCCGGCTCCCGGCCGGTCCGGGTCGGCAACCTCGCCAACCACCAGCTCCAGCTCGACGTCTTCGGTCCGGTCGCCGACCTGATCGCCGCCGTGGCAGACGCCCGGGGCTCGGTCCGGGACGACGAGTGGCGGGTGCTGGAGAACATGGTCGAGGCGGTCCGCCGCCGCTGGCACGAGCCCGACCACGGCATCTGGGAGGCCCGCCTCCCGCCCCGGCACCACGTCTTCTCCAAGGTCATGCTCTGGATGACCGTCGACCGGGCGCTGCACGTGGTGCGGCAGCACGGCGGCGAGGACCGGCCGGAGTGGGTCGAGCTGCGCGACCGGATCGCCGACAACGTGCTGGAGCACGGCTGGCACCCGGAGGCGGAGGCGTACAGCGTCGCCTACGGGCACGAGGAGATGGACGCCTCGTCGCTCTGGATCGGCATCTCCGGGCTGCTCCCCGGGGACGACCCGCGCTTCCTCTCCACCGTGCTGAAGATCGAGGCGGAGCTGCGCAGCGGCCCGGTCGTCTACCGGTACCACTGGGACGACGGCCTGCCCGGCCGGGAGGGCGGCTTCCACATCTGCACGGCGTGGCTGATCGAGGCGTACCTGCGCACGGGCCGGCGGTCCGACGCGGAGGAGCTGTTCGCCCAGATGATCGACACGGCCGGGCCGACCGGGCTGCTCCCCGAGCAGTACGACCCGCTCGCCGAGCGCGGGCTGGGCAACCACCCGCAGGCCTACAGCCACCTCGGGCTGATCCGCTCCGCCCTGATGCTGGACAACATGCTCAAGCAGTGACCTGAGCGGCCACGGCGGCGGCCCGGGACCATGTGGTCCCGGGCCGTCTGCCACTTCGGGTCAGGTGTCGAGGGTGCCGACCACGTCGCCGATGACGACGATTGCGGGTGGGCGGAGGCCGGCGGCCGCCACGTCGGCGGCCACCGTGCCGAGCGTCGAGCGGAGGGTCCGCTGCCCGCTGGTGGTGCCCTCCTGGATCACCGCGGCCGGGGTCCCGGCGGGCCTGCCGTGCGCGACGAGGGTGGCGCTGATCGCCGCCAGGTTCTTCAGGCCCATCAGGATCACCAGGGTGCCGCGCAGGCCGGCGAGGGACTCCCAGCGGACCAGGGAGGCCGGTGAGTCGGGCGCCACGTGCCCGGAGACCACGGTGAACTCGTGCGCCACGGCCCGGTGGGTGACCGGCACCCCGGCCGCCGCGGGCACCGAGATCGCGCTGGTCACCCCCGGCACCACGGTCACCGGGACGCCCGCCTCGGCGCAGGCCAGCAACTCCTCGCCGCCGCGGCCGAAGACGTACGGGTCGCCGCCCTTGAGGCGGACCACGACCTTGCCGGCCCGGGCCCGGTCGACCAGGATCCGGTTGATCTCCTCCTGGGTCCGCGACGGCCCGTACGGGATCTTGGAGGCGTCCACCAGCTCGACGTCCGGGCGCAGTTCGTCGAGGAGCAGCCCGGGGACGAGCCGGTCGGCGACCACCACGTCCGCCTCGGTGAGCAGCCGCCAGCCCTTCAGGGTGATCAGCTCGGGATCGCCCGGCCCCGCGCCCACCAGCGCCACCCGGCCCACCGACGGCGCCCCCGCCGCCCCGGGCTCAACGGACGCCGACTCCAGCGCGGCACCCTGCTCGGCAGTGGCCGGCTCGCCGGCACCGAACTCGGCGGTGGTCGGCCGGCCGGTGCGGGCGGCCAGCAGTTCCCGCACCGCGTCCCGGACGCTCATGGCGCGGCGGGGGTCGCCCCCGCCGAGCACGGCCACGGTGACCGGGCCGTGCCGGGTCACCGCCGGCGTCCACGCGGTGGCGGCGGCCCGGTCGTCGGCGCGGACGCAGAAGATCCGCCGCTCGGCGGCGGCGGCGCTGACCGCGGCGGCGGCGAGCCGGTCGTCCACGGCCACCTGGACGAGCCAGGCGCCGTCCAGGTCGTCGGGGGCGAACCGGCGCGGCTCCCAGCGCAGCCGGCCGGCGTCGACGTGCGCCCGCAGCGCCGGGGTCAGCTCCGGCGCCACCAGCAGGACGTCCGCGCCGGCGTCGAGCAGCGCGGGCACCCGCCGGGTGGCCACCGCTCCCCCGCCGACCACGACCACCCGCCGGCCGGCCAGCCGCAACCCGAGGGGGTACGGATTTCCGGTCACTTCTCGGCCACACCCGCCGAGTCGAAGGTGGCGACCTCGTGCAGCACCCGGACCGCGCCGGTGACGACGGGGAGCGCGAGCAGCGCGCCGGTGCCCTCGCCGAGCCGCAGCCCGAGGTCGATCAGCGGGTCCAGGCCCAGGTGCCGCAGCGCCGCCGTGGCGCCCGGCTCGGCCGAGCGGTGCCCGGCGACCATGGCCCCGACCGCGTCCGGCGCGAACGCGGCGGCCGCCAGCGCGGCGCTGACCGCGATGACGCCGTCCAGCAGCACCGGCACCCGGCGCGCGGCGGCGCCGAGGATCAGCCCGGCCAGCGCGGCGTGCTCCAGCCCGCCGACCGCGGCCAGCACCCCGAGCGGGTCGGCCGGGTCGGGCGCGTGCCGGTCGAGCGCGGCCCGCACCACGGCGACCTTGCGGGCGTACGTCTCGTCGTCCACCCCGGTGCCCCGACCGGTCGCCGCCGCCGGGTCGACCCCGGTGAACGCGGCGATCAGCGCGGCGGCCGGAGTGGTGTTGCCGATGCCCATGTCCCCGGTGAGCACGATGCCGGCCCCGGCGTCGACCAGTTCCCCGGCGACCCGGATGCCGGTCTCCACCGCCGCCCGGGCCTCGTCGCGGGTGAGCGCCGCGGTCACCGTCATGTCCCGGGTGCCGGGCCGCACGTTCGCCGCCACCAGCCGAGGGGCGGACGGGTCGGCGGACGGCTCGACCGGGAGCGGGGTGGCCACGCCGACGTCCACCACGGTGACCGAGGCGCCGGCCTGCCGGGCGAACGCGTTGACCACCGCGCCGCCGGCCAGGAAGTTGGCGATCATCTGGGCGGTGACCTCCTGCGGCCACGGGGTGACGCCCTGGGCGTGCACGCCGTGGTCACCCGCGAAGATCGCCACCGCCGCCGGTTCGGGCAGCGGCGGCGGGCAGGTCCCGGCCAGGCCGGCGAGGCGTACGGAGAGCGGCTCCAGGGCGCCGAGGGAGCCGGCGGGCTTGGTCAGCCGGCCCTGGAGTTCGCGGGCCGCCGCCATGGCGGTCTCGTCGAGCGGCCGGATCGCCGCGACGGTGGGCTCCAACATCATGCCTCCAGGATCTCCGCCAGCACGTCGGTGAAGGCGTCGGTCGTCGCCGGATCGCGCACCGCGATCCGGAGCCAGTCCGGGCCCAGCCCGGGAAAGGTGTCGCCGCGGCGGACCGCCCAGCCGCGCTCGCGCAGCCGCTCCCGTACCGCGGCGGCGCCGGCCAGGTGGACCAGGACGAAGGCGCTGGCGGGGCGGCCGACGACGCGTACACCGGGCAGGCCGGACAGGCGGGCCACCAGGTGGTCGCGGTCGGCGGCGAGCCCGGCGGCGATGGCGCGCTCGGCCGCGACGGCGGCCGGGGACGCGCAGGCGGTGGCGGCGGCGAGCGCCGGGGTGGACACCGCCCAGAGCGGCTGGGCGGCGGCGAACCGGGCGAGCAGCCCCGGGTCGCCGAGCAGGTAGCCGATCCGCAGCCCGGCCAGCCCCCAGGTCTTGGTGAGGCTGCGGACCACCACGAGGCCGGGCAGGTCGCGGCGGGCGGCGAGGGACTCGGGCTCGCCCTCGACGCCGGGGGCCGCGGTGGTGTCGGCGAACGCCTCGTCGACCACCAGCACCCGGCCGGGGCGGGCCAGCGCGGCGAGCGCCTCGGCGGGGTGCAGCACGGAGGTGGGGTTGGTGGGGTTGCCGAGCAGCACCAGGTCGGCGTCGGCGGGCACCCGGGCCGGGTCGAGGCGGAACTCGTCGGCGGGGTCGAGCAGCACCCGTTCGACGGAGTGGCCGGCGGCCCGCAGGGCGGCCTCCGGCTCGGTGAACTGCGGGTGCACCACCACCGGTCGCCGGGCGTCGCGCAGCGCCCGGGCGATCAGCACGAAGCCCTCGGCGGCGCCGGCGGTGAGGAGTACCTCCTCCGGGGGACGCCCGTGCCGGGCGGC
This sequence comes from Micromonospora sp. NPDC023966, assembly GCF_040639095.1. Classification (NCBI taxonomy): domain Bacteria; kingdom Bacillati; phylum Actinomycetota; class Actinomycetes; order Micromonosporales; family Micromonosporaceae; genus Micromonospora; species Micromonospora sp. NPDC023966. Next base: position 53,524 of record NZ_JBEZZJ010000034.1, read on the forward strand.
GACGGCGGCCCGGGCCGGGCCGGGGTCGGGGTACGCGGCCAGCGCGCCCAGGGCGGCGACCAACGGGTCGGCCAGCCACTCCGGCATCGGGGCGCGGCGGACGTTGACCGCCAGGTCGACCAGGCCGGGCGTGGCCTCGGCGTCCCCGTGGTGGCCGAGGTCGGGCTCGCCCGCCGGAGCGTCGGTCCCGATCAGCTGAGCACGCATGTCCGCGATCCTGCCGGGAAGCCGCCGCGCGGGACAGCGGATCCCGGCGTGGGCCGCGTCACCACTGCTGGACCCCCTCGCCCGTTTATGAATTCTTCTCATTTCCGAATCGGAAATGTCATAGCTTGACCATGTGAGCAACCGACCCCTTGCCTCCGCTGGTCGTGCCGTGCCCCTTCTCCGCGCCGGGCTCATCGCCGGCATCGTGGTCGCCGCCGCGGCCTATCCGCTGGCCGCCGTCACCGGCCTCGGCGCCAAGGCCACCGCACACGCAGTGGAGCAGAAGACGAGCATCCTGAAGACCGCGCTGCCCGCCGAGACCTCCTACCTGTACGCGCCGGACGGCAAGACCGTGCTGACGATGTTCTACGAGGAGTACCGGCAGTACACCAAGATCGAAGAGATGTCGCCGAACATCCAGCAGGCGATCGTCGCCGCCGAGGACAACCGCTTCTACCAGCACCACGGCGTCGACCCGAAGGGCGTGGCCCGCGCCTTCGTGTCCAACGCCCGGTCCGGCGGCGTCTCCCAGGGCGCCTCGACGATCACCATGCAGTACGTCCGGATGGCCCTGCGGGACAGCGCGAAGACGCCGAAGGAGGTCCAGGAGGCCACCCAGCAGACCAGCCTGCGCAAGGTCAAGGAGATGCGCATGGCGCTGGACATCGAGAAGCACGTCAGCAAGGAGCAGATCCTCGAGCGCTACCTCAACTCGGCCTACTTCGGCCACCGGGCGTACGGGATCTACGCGGCCTCGCAGATCTTCTTCTCCAAGACCCCGGCCACCCTCAGCCCGGTCGAGGCGGCCACCCTGGCCGGCCTGGTCAAGTCCCCCTCGGAGTACGACCCGATCACCTCCGACCAGAAGGACGCCACCGCCCGGCGCAACTACGTGCTCGACAACATGACCCGTCTGGGCTACCTCTCGCCGGACGCCGCGGCGGCGGCCAAGGCGGAGCCGATCAAGCTACGGCTCACCAACCCGCCGAACGACTGCGCCGCGCTCCTCGAGAAGTACCGGGCGACATGGGGCTTCTACTGCGACTACCTGAAGAACTGGTGGAGCTCGCAGCCCGCGTTCGGGGAGAACCGGCTGGAGCGGATGGACAAACTGCGCCGGGGCGGCTACCGGATCGTGCTCGCCCTCGACCCGAAGATCCAGGAGGCGGCGGAGAAGAACGTGGGTGCCAAGGACGGCACGGGCAGCGCGTTCGCCAATGGCATCGTGGTCGCCGAGCCGGGCACCGGGCGGATCAAGGCCATGGCGGTGAACCGGACCTACTCGCTCGACCTGAGCGAGAACCCGAACAGCTCCAACCCGGAGGCCGGACCGACGGTCAAGGCGAACTATCCGAACACGGTCGCGCCGCTGCTCGGCGGGGGCACGCTTCCGGGCTACCAGGCCGGATCGACGTTCAAGATGTTCACGATGCTCGCCGCGCTCAACTCCGGGACGAAGCTCTCCGACACCATCAACTCGCCCTTCAAGTATCAGTCGTCCGTCTACGACGGGTGGGCCCCGGTCAACGCCAGCGGCGCGATGACCGGCGTGCAGACCATGTGGTCCGGCTTCGGCAAGTCGGTGAACACCTTCTTCGTGCAGCTGGAGGAGAGGGTCGGCGCGGAGAAGGGGGTGCGGCTGGCCGAGCAGCTCGGGCTGCGCTGGCGTACCGACGTGGACCGCGAGCACGCCGCGCCGGACAAGGCGAACAAGTGGGGTGCGTTCACCCTGGGCGTCTCCGACGCCACCCCACTGGAGGTGGCGAACGCGTACGCCGCGGTCGCGGCCGACGGCCGGTACTGCGAGGCCATCCCGGTCAACTCGATCATGAACCGGGACGGCACGCCGGCGATGTACAAGACCGCCGGCGGCGTGGAGCGGGAGGTCGCCAAGCCGCGCTGCCGGCAGGTGGTCAACGCCGACGCGGCCCGGGCGGCCACCGACGCGGCCCGCTGCCCGACCGGCGACACCCCGGCCAAGGGCGGCTGCGGCGGTTGGTCGACCGCCGACAGCGTCCGGGGCACGGTCGGCCGCCCGGTCGCCGGCAAGACGGGTACCACGGACAGCACCCGGTCCGCTTGGTTCGCCGGCTACACCCCGGAACTGGCCGCGGCGAGCTTCATCGCCGACCCGGACAACCCGTTCAACGCGGTGGGTGACGGGTTGTCCCAGGTGCCCGTCAACGCGGTGGCGATGACCCTGCGCGACGCGCTCAAGGGCAAGCCCACCCGCCAGTTCACCCCACCGTCCGACCAGATCGTCGGCTGACCCCGACCCCGAACCGCCCGGGGGTGCGCCCGGGTTAGTTGGTCAAGAGGCTTGCGTCAGGAATCAGCGATTCCGCACGCAAACCTCTTGATCAACTTTCGTTGGGGGTCAGCGGAGGTCGGCGGAGACGAAGGACCAGAGTTCCAGGTCCACTCGGGCACCGCGGACGAAGCCGGCGTTGCGGAGGAGGCCCTCGTAGCCGAAGCCGGCCTTCTCCGCCACCCGGCGGGAGGCGACGTTGCCGGGGGCGACGCGCAGCTCGACGCGCTGGAAGCCGTGCTCCAGGATCAGCGCGATGGCGACCGCGTCGACCGCCTCGGCGGCCAGGCCGAAGCCGCGGGCGTGCGGGGCGATCGCGTAGGACACCTCGGTCAGCCGGGCGCCCCAGTCGGTGCGGCGGGTCCAGAGGCAGCCGACCACCCGCCGGTCCTCGCGGCGGACCACGGCCCAGTGGTCGCCGTCGCCGCTGTCGCGGCGCTGCCGAGCCAGCTCGGTGCACCAGGCCCGCCCGTCGATCTGCCCCGCCGCGTCGACCAGCGGCAGCCAGCGCTGGGTCTGCCGATCCGCGAACACCTCGTCGACCGCCTCGGCGTCCGCCGCGACCAGCCGGCGTACCTCGGTGCGCGGGGTGGAGACGGTCAGCGCCGGGAAGCGGCGCACCGCCACCTGCCCGATCACGCCGGGGCCTCCGCGGGAGCCAGGGCCGCCGCGACCAGCCGGGCCGCGATCTCCGGGTACGCGGCCCAGTGCGGCACGAGCTGCGAGGCGTGCACGCCCCGCCAGACGAAGCCCTCCGGGGCGCCGCCCTCCCAGTGCCAGGCCGCCCGCTCGCCGGCCCGCGGGGTGAGCACCGCGGCGTGCTGCTTGTGCCCCACCACCGTGCCGCCGGCCCGGGCCACCACGCTGTCGCCGGCCGCGGTCGCCTCCCGGTAGCCGACCACGAGGCCGTCCCGGCTGGCCCCGACCGCGTCGAGCACCCCGCACATCGGCAGGCCGTCCAGCTCGCGGGCCAGCCAGAGCAGGCCGGCCCCCTCGGCGATCACCGGGCGGCCGGTGCGGGCCAGCTCGGCCACCGCGATGCAGAGCCGGCGGTTGGTGGAGAGCTGCTCCGCGTACGCCTCCGGGAGCCCGCCGCCGACGACCAGCGCGCGGGTCCCGGCGGGAAGCGCCTCGTCGCGCAGCGGGTCGACGGTGACCACCTCGGCGCCGGCGGCGCGCAGCAGCTCGGCGGTCTCCGGGTGGCTGTAGCTGCCGCCCGGGCCGCCGGCCAGCGCGACCACCGGCGACTCCCCGGCGGGCGCGCCCGCCGCCGGCTCCGGCGACCACGGCGTGCCGGTCAGCTCCGGGGCGGACCGGGCCAGCCCCAGCAGCCGATCGAGGTCGACCGTGGCGGCGACCGCCTCGCCGAGCCGGCGGACCGCCCGCTGCGCCTCGGCGTCGCGTTGGACCACCGGCACCATCCCGTGCCGGCGGGCGGGCAGCACCGGCGGCAGCTCGTGCCGGCGCAGCGCGCCGTAGACCGGCACCCCCACGTCGTCGAGCGCCTCGCGCAGCATCGCCTCGTGGCGGGGCGAGGCCACCCGGTTGAGGATCACGCCGCCCAGCCAGAGCTGCTCGTCGTACGCCCGGAAGCCGTGCACCAGGGCGGCCACCGACTGGCCCATCGCGGCCACGTCCACCACCAGCACCACCGGGCTGCGCAGCGCGGTCGCGACGGCCGCGGTGGACTCGGTCTCGGGCCGGCCCGCGATCGAGTCGTAGAGCCCCATGGTGCCTTGGACCAGCGCGAACCCGGCCCCGGCCGCGCCGTGCGCGAAGAGCGGGGCGACCCGCTCCGGGCCGACCAGCCGCGGGTCCAGGTTGCGCCCGGGCCGCCCGGCGGCTAGCCCCAGGTACGCCGCGTCCACCTGGTCCGGCCCGATCTTGAAACCGGCCACGTCCAGCCCCTGGTCGGCGAGGGCCGCCAGCAGGCCGAGCGAGAGGGCACCGGTGCCGTGCCCCGAGGAGGGCGCGCTCAGCACGACGCGCGGCACGACGGTCATCATCGACTCCTGGTCCGGGGGGTGGTTTCCGCCCGCGTGACCATACCCGCCCGTACCGACGTGTGGCGGCCGGCGACCGCGCGTTCGGGCCCGGCGCGGGCCAGTGGCACCGCTCATACGGGTAGCCTTGGCCAACGTGTACCGGTTCCTGCTGACCCCGCGCTGGCTCGGCTATCTCGCGCTGACCCTGGTCGCCGCCGCGGTGATGGTGTTCCTCGGCAACTGGCAGCTCGACCGCTACCGGGGCCGGACGGCGATCAACGAGCGGATCGACGCCGACGCCACCATGACGCCCGCGCCGCTGCGCGACGCCCTGCCCGCCCCGACCGGTGGTCCCGGCACCACCGGGCCCGCCCCGGCCGACCGGCTCACCTGGACCAGGGTCACCGCCACCGGCCGGTACGACAGCGCGAACATCGTCCTGGTCCGCGGCCGGACCGCCGACAACACGGTCGGCTTCGAGGTGCTCACCCCGCTGGTCCTCGCCGACGGCAGCGCGGTGCTGGTCGACCGGGGCTGGATCCCGCCCGTCCCCGGCGGCAACGCCACCGCCCAGCCGCCGGTGCCGGCCGCGCCGACCGGCGAGGTCACGGTCTCCGGCCGCCTGGTGTCCAGCGAGAGCGGCGGCGGCGCGGTCGACCGGCGCGACGGCAAGCTGGAGACGCGGCGGATCAGCATCCCGCGCCTGGCGAAGCAGCTGCCCTACCCGGTGTCCGGCGGCTACGTGCTGCTCGACCAGCAGACGCCGGCCGCCGACCCGGCCTTCCAGGCGGTGCCCATCGGGCACACCAACAACTGGCAGAACTTCGGCTACGTCGTGCAGTGGTGGCTCTTCGCCGCGATGAGCCTGGTCGGCTACGGCTGGGTCGCCCGCCGGGAGGCGCGGCGGCTGGCCGGGCTGGACGGGCCGGGCAAGCCGGTGGACCGGGCCGCCGAGCCGGCCTCCGCCTGACCCCGCCGGGGCGCCCGAACCGGACATTCGGCGGGCACACCGGGCCGTGGGGACGCGGTAGGGTCCGCGCATGATCGTCAACCGCGGGGGGTCGCGGTGACCCCTGATCCCACGACGCCACTGCCCGCCGAGCCGCCGACCCCGGCGGAGTACGACCCGTGGGCCGCCATGCCGCCGGCCGTCGCGCCGCCCACCGAGCGGTTCCCGGTGCTGGCCGCGCCACCGGCGGGTCCCCCGGCCACGGCCGCGCCCACCGCGCAGTTCTCCGCGCCGCCCGCGATCCCGGCGCCGGCGGTGACCCCGCCGATGCCCGCCCCGCCGGCCACCGCCCAGTTTCCGGCTCCGCCCGCGCAGTTCTCCGCGCCGCCGGCCCAGTTCTCCGCGCCGCCCGCGCAGTTTCCCGCTCTGCCCGCGACCGCGCAATTCTCCGCGCCCCCGGCGCAGTTCTCCGCGCCCCCGGCGCAGTTCTCCGCGCCCCCGGGGCCGCTGCTGCCGGCGCAGTCCGTGGTGGCCGTCCAGATCGGCGAGATCATGGTGACCCCGCCGGTGATCCGTACCCCGGCCGGTGTCCTGCCGCTCGCCGGCTCCTCCTGGCACGTGATGGACCACTGGCAGAAGGAGGAGAAGGTGGCCACCTGGGCGATCGTCGCCGCGGTCCTCGGCTTCTTCTGCCTGACCGTATTCAGCCTCCTCTTCCTGCTGATCAAGGAGACCCGGCACCACGGCACCGTGCAGGTGACCGTGACCAACGGCGGCCACCAGTACGTGGCCCGGATCCCGGTGGCCGACCAGTTCCAGGTGCAGCAGATCAACAACCAGGTCAACTACGCCCGATCGCTCTCGATCGGCTGAGTCGCGCGCCGGAGGCGGTGCCGCGCCGCCTCCGGCTGGCCAATCAGCCGGTGACCCGACCGGCGTGGATGGCCCGGACCGCGTCGATGGTGTCCGCCTCGGCGGCGGTCTTGTCGTCCCGGTAGCGCACCACCCGGGCGAAGCGCAGCGCCATCCCGCCCGGGTAGCGGCTGCTGGCCTGCACCCCGTCGAAGGCGATCTCGACCACCTGTTCGGGCCGGACCCGGACCACCCAGTCGCCCTTCTCCACGGCCAGCGCGAGGAAGCGCTCGGTCTGCCAGCGCAGCAGCTCGTCGGTGAGCCCCTTGAACGTCTTGCCGAGCATGACGAACTCACCGGTGCGCGGATCGCGGGCGCCCAGGTGCAGGTTGGAGAGCCAGCCCTGCCGCCGGCCGCTGCCCCACTCGACCGCCAGCACCACGAGGTCGAGGGTGTGCCGGGGCTTGACCTTGACCCAGGCCGCGCCGCGCCGGCCGGCGTCGTAGGGCGCGGCCGGATCCTTGACCACCACCCCCTCCTGGCCGGCGTCGACCGCCGCCGCGAAGGCCGCGCCGGCCTGCTCGGGGCCGTCCACCTCCACCCGGCCGACCAGCAGCGTCGGGTCGACCGCACCGGCCAGCGCGGCCCACCGCTCCCGGCCGGGCAGGTCGATCAGATCCGTGCCGTCGAGGTGCAGCAGGTCGAAGAAGTACGGCGTCAGCACCGTCTCGCCGGTGCGCTCGGCCGCGGCGAGCACGGCGGGCGCCACCGGCGTACGCCCGGTGGTGCTGGGGGTGGTGCGCCGGGCGGCCCGGCTGGAGGTCTCCTGGAAGGGCAGCGGACGCCCCTCGGCGTCCAGCCCGATCGCCTCGCCGTCGAGCACCAGCTCGCGGGCGGGCAGCGCGCGGACGGCGGCCACCACCTCGGGCAGCCGGCCGGTGATCTCGTCGAGGCTGCGGGTGAAGACCGCGATGTCCTGGCCGGACCGGTGCACCTGGATGCGGATGCCGTCGAGCTTGACGTCCACCACCGCCGGGGTGCCGGTGGCGGTGAGCGCCTCGTCGACCGAGGGCGCGCTCTGCGCCAGCATCGGGGCGAGCGGGCGGCCCACCTGGAGCCCGAACCCGGCCAGCGCGGCGGCCCCGCCGGTGAGCGCCGCGACCGCCACCGCCCGCAGGTCGCCGGCGAGCAGCAGGGCCCGCCGGACGGCCGCGACGGGCACGTCGGCGGCCCGGGCCACCGCCTCGGTGAGCAGGCCGGCCTGGGCGCCCTGCCGCAGCTCGCCGCGGAACAGGCCGACCAGCAGCCGCTGCTCGTCGGCGGTGGCCGTGGCGAAGAGCCGGCCGACCAGCTCCCGCCGCCGGGCCTGCGAACCGGCGCCGCCGACCGCCGCGATCTCCTCGATCGCGGCGTCGACGCCGCCCACGGTCAGGCTCGGCTCGGCGGCCGGCGGCGGCAGGTCACGCAGGCTCGCCCAGCCCACCCCGGTCTGCCGTTGCCGCAGCTCGCCGGCGAGGTAGCCGGCGCCCGCCGGAATCTCGTCGGGGTCGAGCGAGCGCAGCGCGGCGGCCAGCAGCTCCACCTTGGCCCGCCGGCCGCTGGTGGCGCCCACCGCCGCCGACGTGGCCGCCAGCTCAAGGAACCGCACGCCCTCATCCTGCCAGCCACCCCCGACACCGGAGCGTTTCCGGAGCGATCTTGGAGAGTTGGCGTCCCCCAGGAACGTCAACTCTCCAAGATCCCGTAAGCGGCGGGCCGGCTCAGGCCGAGACCGGCTCCTCGATCCGCAGGCCGCGGGCACGCACCTCGTCGGCGACCCGGGTGAGCAGCGTGTCGAGCGTGACCAGCACGGCGGAAAGCTCGCCGAGCTGTTCCTTGAGCGCGTCCTCGGGCCACGCGGAGACGTCGACGTCCCCCAGAGCACTGACGGCGGCCTGGAGCCGCGACATCTCGTCGTTCGTACGCATGTTCGAGAGGCTATAACACCCCGCCGCCCGACACACCGCAAACTCCGACATCGGCCCCGAAGTTACGGTTTCGACACCTCAAGGGCGGTTCGCGCCCGCCTCGGCGACCTTCGCCAGCAGCAGCGCCTCGGCCACGCAGACCCGCGCGAACTCGCCCAGGTGCAGGCTCTCGTTGGGCCCGTGCGCCCGGGCGTGCGGGTCCTCCACGCCGGTCACCAGGATCGCCGCCGCGGGGAACATCTCCTGGAAGGTGGCGATGAACGGGATCGAGCCGCCCACGCCGATGTCGACCGGGTCGGTGCCGTCCCAGGCCCCCCGGAACGCCGCCCGCGCCGCCTCGAACATCGGCCCGGTGGCGTCGATGACGCAGGGCGCCCCGTCGTGCTCGAAGGTCACCGTCACCCGCGCGCCCCACGGCGCGTGCTTCTCCAGGTGCGCGGTCAGCGCCGCGTACGCCTGCTTCGGGTCGTCCCCCGGCGCCAGCCGGACGCTCAGCTTCGCCTTGGCGGCCGGGACCAGCGCGTTCGGCGCCTCCCCGGTGGCCGGGGCGTCGACACCGAGGATGGCCAGGGCGGGCTTGGTCCAGAGCCGGTCGGTGATCCGGCCGCTGCCGAAGAGTTGCGCGCCCTCGATCAGGCCGGCCTCCGCGCGGAACCGGTCCTCCGGGTAGTCGACGGTGGCGCCCTCCCGGCCCACCAGGCCCTCGACGGCCACGTTCCCGGCGTCGTCGTGCAGCGTGCCGAGCAGCTTCACCAGGGCGGTGAGCGCGTCCGGCACGGCACCGCCGAACATGCCGCTGTGGACGGCGTGGTCGAGGGTGCGCACCTCGACGAAGCAGTTGACGATGCCGCGCAGCGAGGTGGTCAGCGCGGGCACCCCGATGTCCCAGTTGCCGGAGTCGGCGATCACGATGACGTCCGAGGCCAGCTCGTCGCGGTGCTCGGCGAGCAGCCGCTCCAGCGAGTCCGAGCCGTACTCCTCCTCGCCCTCGATGAAGAGGACCACGCCGACCGGAAGCTGGTCGCCGAACGCGCGCAGCGCGGCGACGTGCGCCATGATGCCGGCCTTGTCGTCGGCCGCGCCGCGGCCGTAGAGGCGGCCGTCCCGCTCCACCGGCTCGAACGGGTCGGACTCCCAGAGCGAGAGGTCGCCGACGGGCTGGACGTCGTGGTGGGCGTACAGGAGGACGGTGGGCGCGCCGGGCGGGGCCGGCTTCGTCCCGATCACCGCCGGCTGGCCGCCGGAGCGCACGATCTTCGTGTCGAGGCCGCAGCCGCGCAGCAGCTCCGCCACCGCCTCCGCGGAACGCTCCACGTGCGAGTGGTCGAAGCCCGCGAAGGCGATGCCCGGGATGCGGACGAGTCGCTCGAGGTCGGCGCGGACGCCGGGCAGTTCCCGCTCGACGGCGGCCCGCACCTCGGACTCGGACATGATCGGTGTGGTCATGACCGGAATCGTATGCCGCCCTTACCTGGCCCCGCCGTCCGAGCCCGCCGCGTCAGGGCCGGCGGACGTAGTAGCGGTCGGCGTCGTGCGGCAGGTCGGGGGCGCCGTCGACCACCAGGTCCGCCGCGGCCTCGGTGCCGTCGGCGGCGAAGTGCGCCCGCTCCCCGGCGTGCCAGCGGCGCAGCTCGGGCAGGATCTCCGCGCCGTCCCGCGCGAGCGCCCGGGACAGCCGCAACCCGGCCGGCGCGGTGACGAGGACCGACAGGGTCAGCTCCGGCCGGACCGCCGCCCGCGCGGCGCTCACCCCCTCCACGATCAGCACCGGCCCGGCCGGCACCGGCACCAACCGATCCAGGAAGCTCCGGCGCACCCAGCTGTAGCGGCGGTAGGCCCCCGGCCGGCCCGCGCGCACCGGCCCGAGCACCCACTCCTCCAGCCGGGACCAGAAGGTGAGCTGGTCGTCCCAGCCGTCGAGCAGGTCGTCGGTGCGGACCACCGGCGGCCGGGCGCCACCGGGCAGCGCCGCGACGGCCTCCGCGAGGCGCGTCGCGAAGACGCTCTTGCCCGCGCCGCTCGGCCCGTCGACCGCCACCAGCCGGGTACGCCCCAACCGCGCCGGTCCGGCCAGCACCCGCCGGGCCAACCCGGCGTACGCCTCGAACACCGCCACCGTCACCCGACCGACGCTAGCGGTCCCCCGTCCGCTGGATCCTGCGGGCCAGCAGGCCGTTCGCCGGGCGGGCCGGCTTCGCCGTGGGCATCATCGGGGGGTGCTCCATGACGTGATGAGCCCGGGCGTCGAAGCCCTGCTCGAACAGGCCCGGGCCGGCCTCCGCCGGCTGACCCCGCACGACACCGTCGAGGCCGTCCGCACCGGGGCCCTGCTGGTCGACACGCGCACCGAGGCGCAGCGCCGCGAGCAGGGCGAACTGCCCGGCGCGATCGTCATCGACCGGACCGTCCTGGAGTGGCGGCTGGACCCGGCCAGCGCCTGGCGCATCCCCGAGTCGACCAGCTACGACCGCGAGATCGTCCTGGTGTGCCGCGAGGGCTACAGCTCCAGCCTCGCCGCGGCCAGCCTTCAGGCGCTCGGCCTGCGCCGGGCCACCGACATGATCGGCGGCGTGCAGGGCTGGCGGGAGGCGGGGCTGCCGATGTCCGACCGCCCCGCCGACATCCGCTATTGACGGCTCACCCGGCCGGCTCAGGTGCAACCCGGCGGCGATCGCCTTGGCGCGCTCGTCGGGCGCCCGAGGCCGGCTCAGGCGGCCGGCGCGCCCGCGCGGCTCATACTTTAGGTGCGGTCGGCACGCCGGGTGGGATGAACGGCAGGCCCGCGGTCGGGCCGGACTCGATCAGCCGCTCAGACGCTCGGCGCGGTCGGCGCGCCGGGCGGGATGAACGGCAGGCCCGCGGTTGGGCCGGACTCGATCAGCCGCCACAGCGCGTCGGTGTCGAGGTGCTCCTCGACCAGGTCGCCGAGCAGGTCCAGGGTGCGTTCCCGGGCGGCGGCGAACGCGGTGTCCGGGGCGACCTTGAACCCGGTCCGCCCGGCCAGTGCGGCGACCTCGGTGAGGAAGCGGCGGCGGAAGGCGTCGGACTCGAAGGCCCCGTGCCAGTGGGTGGCGTGCACCGCGCCCAACCGGGCCCCTTCGCCGGTGCCGTCGGCGTAGCGGAGCAGCGGCGGCAGACCCGGGTCGGCGGCCGAGACCTGGCCGTGGTGGATCTCGTAGCCGTGGACCGGCACGTCCCCGGCGGCCGTGCCGGCGGCGCGCCGGACCGTCTTGCGGGGGTCGAAGGTGATCTCGACGGGGAGCAGCCCCAGGCCGGGCACGCTGCCCTGGCGGCTCTCCACGGGGTCGTGGATGGCCCGGGAGAGCATCTGGAATCCGCCGCAGATGCCGAGCAGCGGCTTGCCGGCGGCGGCGTGCGCCAGGACCGCGTCGGCCAGGCCGGTCTCCCGCAGCCAGGCCAGGTCGGCGACGGTCGACTTGGAGCCGGGGAGCACCACCAGGTCGGCGGCGGCCAGCTCGGCCGGCTCGATGGTCAGTCGCACCCGGACGCCGGGCTCGGTGGCCAGCGCCTCGACGTCGGTGGCGTTGCTGATCCGGGGCAGCCGGACCACCGCCACGTCGAGCCAGTCGGTGCCCCGGGGCGCCGCAGGCCGGCCGAGCACCCGCCCGTACGCGAGCGAGTCCTCCGCGTCCAGCCAGAGGTCGAGCGCCCAGGGCAGCACGCCGAGGGTGGGGCGGCCGGTGACCCGGTGCAGCATGTCCAGCCCCGGCCGGAGCAGCGCCAGGTCGCCCCGGAACTTGTTGATCACGAAACCGGCGACCAGAGCCTGGTCGGCCGGGTCGAGCAGCGCGACCGTGCCGAACATCGAGGCGAACACCCCGCCCCGGTCGATGTCGCCGACCACGATGGCGGGCAGGCCGGCGTGCCGGGCCAGCCCCATGTTCACGTAGTCGCCGGCCCGCAGGTTGATCTCGGCCGGGCTGCCCGCGCCCTCGCAGATCACCACGTCGTACTCGGCCCGCAGCTCGGCCAGCGCCGCGTACGCCGTCTCGGCGAGCCGGGGACGCAGCTCGCGGTAGTTGCCGGCGGTGACCGTGTCGACCGCCTCGCCGAGCAGCACCACCTGGCTGGCGTGGTCGCTGCCCGGCTTGAGCAGGACCGGGTTGAAGCGCAGGTCCGGGGCGAGCCCGCAGGCGGCGGCCTGCATGGCCTGGGCGCGGCCGATCTCGCCGCCGCGCCCGTCCGGCCCGACCACCACGGCCGAGTTGTTGGACATGTTCTGCGCCTTGTACGGGGCGACACGGACGCCCCGGCGGCGCAGCCAGCGGCAGATGCCGGCGGTGAGCACGCTCTTGCCGGCGTCGGAGGTGGTCCCGGCGACCAGCAGCCCGCCGCTCACCGCCCGCTCCCCGGACGTGGGCCGCCCAGGGCGCGCAGCGCGGCGCGGCCGGTCGCGCCGACCAGGCGACCGACCGTCACCGGGTACGCCGCCGCGAGGCCGAGCGCGGCCAGCCCGACCGCGCCCGAGATCCGGGCGGCCCGCTTCAGGTGCCGCGCCTCGGGCCGGGGCCCGTCCCCCAGGAAGGGCCGGGTCTCCTCGCGTCCGAAGTAGACGTTGCGCCCGCCCAGCCGGACGCCGAGCGCGCCGGCCATCGCGGCCTCGCACTGGCCCGCGTTCGGGCTCGGGTGGTCGTTGCGGTCCCGTCGCCAGACCCGCCAGGCGGTCGGGCGGTCCCCGTGCGCGGCGGGCGCCACGGCCACGGTGAGCAGCCCGGTCAGCCGGGCGGGGATCAGGTTGAGCAGGTCGTCCAGGCGGGCGGCCGGGGTGCCGAAGCGGGCGTAGCGGGGTGAGCGGTGACCCACCATGGCGTCGAGCGTGTTCGCCGCCCGGTAGCCGAGCAGGCCGGGCAGCCCGGCGACCGCACCCCAGACCAGCGGGGCGACCACCGCGTCGGAGGTGTTCTCGGCGACCGACTCGACGGTGGCCCGGGCCAGTTCCGGCTCGTCGAGGGCGGACGGGTCCCGCCCGCAGAGGTGGTTGAGCCGTCCCCGGGCGGCGGGCAGGTCGCCCGCCTGCAACGCCCGGGCCATCAGCCGCGACTCGTGCCGCAGGGTGCGCCCGCCCAGCACCGTCCAGGTGCCGGCGGCCACCAGCGCGGCCCGGGCCACCGGGTGACGCCGGGTGGCGAGGCCGGCGGCCACCCCGAGCAGCACCGGCGCGCCGACCGCGAGCGCGGTGAACGCCGCCCCGGCCGACCGTTCGGGTCGGTAGACCCGCCGCTCCAGAGCGCCGGCCGCCCGGCCGAAGCCGGCCACCGGATGCCACCGTCGGGGATCGCCGAGCAGCGAGTCCAGCGCGTAGCCCGCCACCAGTCCCGCCGCGTTCGCCATGGCGGTCGCCTGCCGCACCCGTCACCACCTCCGGCCGGCCAGCCTAGTCGTACGGCGGGGTGGCCACGCCGGCGTCGCCACCCCGCTCCCCCGTTGCACGATCCGGACGGCTCAGGCGGGCACCGGCGTCTGTCGCCGGCCCCGCCGGGCGCGTCCGGTCCCGGTCACCCCCTCGACGCCGTCGGACGGGTCCGGCTCACCGGCGGCCGGCTCGGCGGCCAACTCGTCGTCGTCCTCCTCGGCGGCCGGGCCGTCGGGCCGGTCGTCGAAGGGGTCGGCCAGCTCGTCGAAGTCACCCGCCGTCGCCTCCACCCGGCCGGACAGCCCGACCCGCGAAACGTCGAACTCCGGCGGCGGGAACTCGTCGTCGAACGGCCGGTCGTCGAGCGACGCCGGGGCCTACGCGTCCGGCACCGGCTCGGTGGCCTCGCCGTGCACCCGGCGCTCCGCCTCGGCGTCCTCCACGGTGCTGGTCGTCATGCTCGGCCGGTTGCGCAGGAATCGGGCACGGCCCCGGGACAGGTCGTGCCCGACGGCGACCGCCTCCAACTCGTAGAGGGTGCGGTGGTTGCCGGCGTCGTCGGTCCAGTCGCGGGTGTAGAGGCGGCCGGCGACGACCACCGGGTCGCCGACCGCCACCGACGCGGCCACCCCCTCGGCCAGCTTCCGCCAGCAGTTCACCCGCACCCGCAGGCTGTTGCCGTCGACCCAGCGGCCGCTCTCCCGATCGAGGCGGCGGGCGGTCGAGGCGACCTTGAAGTTGGCCACCAGGGTGTTGCTCTGGGTGGTCCGGCGCCACTCCGGCGCGGTCAGCACGTTACCGACGATCGTGACGTACGTATCGAACATCGCCCCTCCCAGGGGAACTCGGCTTGTCCGGCTGAGCCTCGACCGACGACGGGCCCCGGGCCAGCCGTCCCGGCCGGGCTGTGGACGACGGACCGCCCTGATGCTCCTGTAATGCAAGCCGGGCTGGTCAGAGCTCTGCGAGGGCTGTGGATGACGGGGGTCGGATGCGCAGTGATTCCAAGATCAGTGGGTAGACCTGACGCGCGATGTACCGCTTCAGACATCGGGAGATGTCTTTGTTGCTCAGTCCTTGCTCGCGTCGGCGCTCGGCGTAGGTCAGCGTCTCGGGATGGCAGCGCATCCGGTTGACCGCGACGATGTAGAGCGCCCTGTTGGCCATCCTGTCCCCGCCTCGGTTGAGGCGGTGCCGGTCGGTGCGGCCGGAACTGGCGGGGATGGGTGAGACCCCGCAGAGTGCGGCGAACGCCCGCTCGTCGCGGATCCGCTCCGGGTTATCGCCGGCGGTGATGAGCAGCTGCGCGGCGACTTCGGGGCCGACTCCGGGCAACTCCAGCAGCTGCGGGGCGGCCTGCTTGAGCAGCACCTGCAGGTCGACGTCGGCGGCCCGGATCTCGCGGTCCAGGTCGATGATGCGACGCGCCAGCCGCCGGATCGCGGTCTTGGTCGCCGCGATCGGGTCGGCGATGTCCAGGGCCGGCCGCAACGCGGCAGCGGTCATGATCAGTTCCGAGTTGCGCAGGTCCAGCAGTTGGGTGCGCAACGGTTCCGGGGCGGTGCGGACCATGCCGACCAGGGCGTTGATCGCCGCGGTGCGCGACTTCACCGCCGAGGTGCGGGCCACGCGGATGACCCGGATGGCCTCCACCTGTCCGTCTCGGTTCTTCGGGGTGGTGGTCGCGGTGCCGGCCAGGACGGCGCGGGCGGCGGCTTCGGCGTCGATCGGGTCGGACTTGCCGCGCTGGCGGCGCATCTTGCGGTTGGGCCGGTCGACCTCGACGAGATGCACGCCTTGGGCGCGCAGGTAGCGGGCCAGGCCGACGCCGTAGCTGCCGGTGCCCTCGATCCCGACCGACCGCACCGGACCGTGGTCACTCATCCACGCCAGCAGCGCCCGGTAGCCAGCCACCGTGGTGGGGAACTGGCGATGGCCAAGCATCCGGCCGATCTCGTCGATGACCACGGCGGTGTGGGTATCGGCGTGGGTGTCAACGCCGCCGATGAC
>NZ_JBEZZJ010000035.1:0-68731 GCF_040639095.1 Micromonospora sp. NPDC023966
TTCTCGGGGCTGCGCCCCGCCCCCGGCGGGGGGGGGGCCCCGGGCCGGGGGGGCGCCCCCCCCCCCCACCGGCGAGGAGTCAGGGGGTGGGGGTGCCGGTGTAGGCGGCGGTGACCCGCTTGCCGGCGGCGCGGGCCTCGTCCGCGGGGGTGCCGGCGGCGATGCTCGCCTCGGTCCAGCGGTCGCTGGCCTCCGTCATGAAGCGGCGGCCCTCGTCGGAGCCCACCCAGGCGGCGGCCTGGTCCGGGCTGACCCCGGCGCCGTCCGCCGCGAAGTGGGAGGCCAGGCCGAGCAGTGCCGAGTCCCAGCCGACGCCGACCGCGCCCGGGCCGTACTCGGCCCACCGCTCGTCTTCGACGTGCGCGACGTGCTCCAGCTCGAACCGGGTACGCCCGGCGCCGGCCTCGGTGAGCCGCACCTCGATCCAGCTCACCTCGCCGCCGAACTCCCAGGTCGCGGCGAAGCTGTGCGGCGGGTCGCAGCGTTCGACCGTGCCCCCGGCGTTGCCCTCCAGCTGGTAGCGCCCGCCGAGCTTCAGCTCGCCGGAGATCGGCAGGAACCAGCGGGGGATCCGCTCGGCGCTGGTGCAGGCGTCCCAGACGTCCTCCACCGGCGCGTCGTAGGTCTGGCTGACGGTCATCACCCGCGCCTCGCCGGCGGGGAGCGTACGGCTGCCCAGCCGGCGCTCGACGGCGCTGATCTGCCCGGTCACGTCGATCATCAGGTGGTCCTCTCCTCGGATTCGCCCTCGCGCAGCCGCCGTTCCCGCCGGCCCCGGGCCAGTTCGGTGGCGAGCGCCGCCAGCGGCGGCGTCCAGAACCGGCGGAAGCCCGCCAGCCACTCGTCCATCTCGCGCAGCGGTCCTGGGTCCACCGCGTAGAGGCGGCGGGTGCCCTGGGCGCGCACGGTCGCGAAGCCGTGCTCCCGCAGCACCTTGAGGTGCTGCGACACGGCCGGCTGGCTGATGCCGAACTCCCGTTGCACGGTCGCGCTGAGCGCGCCGGCCGGCTGCTCACCCTCGGCGAGCAGCTCCAGGATCCGGCGACGGACCGGGTCCCCGAGAACGTCGAAGGCGTGCACGCCATCTTTCTATCAGACCCGACTTATATAAGCGAGATCTGAAACAAAGAAGATCTTGGAGAGTTCCCGTTCGAGAGGAACGGAAACTCTCCAAGATCCGCAAAGTGTCCTCAGCCGCCGAGGCGGGCGGCGACGGTGCTGCGCAGTTCCGGCAGCCGGTCGTGCAGCAGGCCGGGGCACTGGGTGTTGTTGAAGTCCTTGTGCCCGTAGATCTCCGTCGGCGGGATGCCGTACTGCTGGCAGGTAAAGGAGCAGAAAACCACCAGGCTGTTCCAGAGCGCCGCCGGGGGCTGCACGTCGAGATAGATGCCGTCGTTCTCGATGCCGATGGCCTGGCTGTTCTGCCCGACGCAGTGCGCGCCCTGCACCATGGTCTGCCCGTGCAGCAGCCCGTACAGGCTGCCGTGCCGGCCCTCGGTGAGATAGCCGCCGCGGCTGTTGGTGAAGTGCTGCCCGGAGTCGAGCCAGCCGTTGGTGTCCATGTGCAGGTTCTGAATGTCCCGCGAGTTCCGATAGGCCTGCGCGAGGCTGTAGTCGGTGGTGTTCGGGAACGCGGTGTGGTGAATGATGATCTTGTTGGGCCGGCTCTGCACCACGCTCACCGCCGACGAGGGCGGGCGGGCGCCCCAGGTCGCGCAGTTGGCGATGGTCGGCTGGTCGATCCGGGTGGCGACGGCCCGGGCGTCGCGGCCGGCGCCGAACTGGGTCAGCGCCGTGGCACCGGCGGCGGCGCCGAGCAGGACCGCGCCGCGCAGCACGGCCCGCCGGGGAACGGGGACGGACATGAGGGCCTCCTCGTCAGGGACGGACGCCGCCGGTGGCGGGGCGGCTGGTCCGGGGTCGGCCGGAGGCCGACCCGCCACCGGCGCCGGTCAGCAGGGTCCGTTGCAGGCCAGCACCTTGAGCCGGTCCAGGGTGCCGTTCCAGACGTTCTGGTCACCCGGGAAGACGCCCGAGGAGGCCCACTGCCAGAAGGAGTACGTCGGCCAGCCGGCCGGCAGGGTGCCGACGCTGCTGGAGTAGCGCGCAATCCACAGCGGGTTGTTCGCGGCGAACTGCGACGTGTTGCCGGTGCAGGTAGTCCACCAGTCGGTGGTGGTGTAGATGGTGGCCCACCGGCCGGTGCGCGCGTAGTACTGGTTGACGAACGAGGCGATCCAGCTGCGCATCGAGGCCTGGCTCAACCCGTAGCAGGTGGCGCCGTACGGGTTGTACTCGATGTCGAGCGCGCCGGGCAGGGTCCTGCCGTCCTTGGACCAGCCGCCGCCGTGGTCGACGAAGTAGTTGGCCTGGGTGGCGCCGCTCGTGGTGTCCGGCCGGGCGAAGTGGTACGACCCGCGGATCATCCCGACGTTGTAGGAGCCGTTGTACTGCTGGGCGAAGTACGGGTTGGTGTAGTACGTGCCCTCGGTCGCCTTCACGTACGCGAACCGGGCGCCGTTGCTCCAGGCGGCGGACCAGTTCACGTTGCCCTGGTGGCTGGAGACGTCCATGCCGGGCAGGCCGGCCGGCGCGGCGCTGGCGGGTGTCGCGCCGACGATGGCCGAGGCGGCCAGGGTGACGGTGGCGAGCAGGGCCGTGGCGGCCGTACGCAGCGCCGATCGCAGGGGACGGTTCATCTTTCCTCCCTGGGGGTTGGGGGAGTTTGACGAAAGGAACTGTCAGTATTAGGTCACAGGGCGGAGAAACTTTTCAATAGATGTATCTAAGATTTTCTCTGCCCGGCGGGGCGCCGGGAACTTTTCCGGCCGGCGTGTCGACACCGGCGTCCGCCGTTCGTATGAAGGGTGGAGGGGCGGCACCGGGCCGCTCCGGCGGGTGAGGAGAAGCGCGTGAGGCAGTACCTGATCAGCCTGTACCAGCCGGCCGGCGCCGACCGGCCGGACCCGGAGTTCCTGGCCGGGGTGATGCGCGAGGTCGAGGCCATCGGCCGGGACCTCCGGGAGGCCGGCTGCTGGGTGTTCGGCAACGGCCTGCACGCCCCGGAGACCGCCACCGTGCTGCGCCCGAAGGGCGACGAGGTGCTCGTGACGGACGGCCCCTACGTCGAGGGCAAGGAGTATCTGGGCGGGTTCACCATCATCACCGCACCCGACCTCGACGCGGCGCTCGACTGGGGCCGCCGGTACGCCCTGGCCACCACCCTGCCGGTGGAGGTGCGCCCGTTCCAGGGCGACGGATGACCGCGCCCAGCGACGTCGAACGGGCCTTCCGCGCGGAGTACGGCCGGGCGGTCGCCGTGCTGGTCCGCGTGCTCGGCGACATCGACCTCGCCGAGGAGGCGGTCCAGGAGGCGTTCGCCGCCGCGGTCGACCGGTGGGCCGTCGACGGCCCGCCGCCCAGCCCGGCCGGCTGGATCATCACCACCGCCCGGAACCGGGCGATCGACCGGCTGCGCCGCGAGGCGTCCCGCGCCGACCGGCACGCCCAGGCCGCCCTGCTGTACGCCCCCGAGCCGCCCGCCGAGGAGGGGCCCGTGCGCGACGACCGGCTCCGCCTCATCTTCACCTGCTGCCATCCGGCGCTCGCCGCGCCGGCCCGGGTCGCGCTGACCCTGCGCCTGCTCGGCGGCCTGAGCACCGCCGAGATCGCCCGGGCCTTCCTGGTGCCCGAGCCGACCATGGCGCAGCGCCTGGTCCGGGCCAAGGCGAAGATCCGGGACGCGGGCATCCCGTACCGGGTGCCCCGGGACGCCGACCTGCCGGATCGGCTGCGCGCCGTGCTGGCCGTGGTCTACCTGATCTTCACCGCGGGACACACCGCACCCGCGGGGGAGCGGCTGGTCCGCGACGAGCTGTGTGCCGAGGCGGTGCGGCTGGGCCGGCTGCTGGCCGAGCTGATGCCGGACGAGCCGGAGGTGCTCGGGCTGCTCGCGCTCATGCTGCTCACCGACGCGCGGCGGAGCGCCCGGACCGGGCCGGACGGCGCGCTGGTGCCGCTGGGCGCCCAGGACCGCGGCCGGTGGGACCGGGAGCTGATCGCCGAGGGGCAGGCCCTTATGCGGCGCTGCCTGCGGCGGAACCGGCCCGGTCCGTACCAGATCCAGGCCGCGATCAACGCGGTGCACAGCGACGCGGCGACCGCCGCGGACACCGACTGGCGGCAGGTCCTCGCCCTCTACGACCAGCTCCTGGCGCACGCCCCCGGGCCGGTGGCGGCGCTGAACCGGGCCGTCGCGCTGGCCGAGGTGGCCGGCCCGGCCGCCGCGCTCGCCGAGGTGGACCGGCTGGACCTGGCCGGCTACCACGTCCTGCACGCGGTCCGCGCCGATCTGCTGCGCCGCCTCGACCGGCCCGCCGATGCGGTGGCCGCGTACGACGCGGCGATCGCGCACACCGACAACGCCGCCGAACGGGAGTTCCTCCGCCGCTCCCGCGACCTGATGGGGAGCGACACGTGAACGCACCGGAGATCCTGGTCGACGGGCTCGCCTTCGGCGAGTCGCCCCGCTGGCACGACGGCCGGCTCTGGCTGGCCGACTGGGGCGCCGGGGAGGTGCTGACCGTCGACGCCGCGGGACGGACCGAGGTGGTCGCCCGGGTCGACGGGCTGCCGATCTGCTTCGACTGGCTGCCGGACGGGCGGCTGCTGGTGGTCGCCGGCAGCGCCGGGCGGCTGCTGCGCCGGGAGCCCGACGGCGCGCTGCGCATCCACGCCGACCTGGCGGCGCTCGTCCCGCACCCGTGGAACGAGGTGGTCACCGACGCCCGGGGCAACACCTACGTCAACACCATCGGCTTCGACTTCCCCGCCGGGGACTACGGGCCGGGGGCGGTGGCCCTGGTGACGCCGGACGGCGGCGCCCGGCTGGTCGCCGACGAGCTGGCCTTCCCCAACGGCATGGTGCTCACCCCGGACGGGCGCACCCTGATCGTCGCCGAGTCGTACGCCGGCCGGCTCACCGCGTACGACGTGGCCGCCGACGGGGCGCTCGGCGGCCGGCGGGTCTGGGCGGCGGTGCCGGACTCCGCGCCGGACGGCATCTGCCTCGACGCGGACGGCGCCGTCTGGTACGGCGACGTGCCGAACCGGTGCGCCGTCCGGGTCGCCGAGGGCGGGCGGGTGTTCGACCGGGTCGACCTGGACCGGGGCTGCTTCGCCTGCGCGCTCGGCGGTCCGGACGGGCGCACCCTCCACCTCGTCACCACACAGTGGAGCCAGGCGGCGCTCTCCGGCGGGCCGCGCACCGGCCAGGTGCGGGCCCTGCGGGCACCTGCCCCGGCTGCCGGCTGAGCAGGGCGGACGCCGCGCGGCGGGGGCTACTCCGCGCGGGCGCCGGAATCGTGATCGCGTCGATATCGACGGGGCCCGCGGGAGGCATTGACGAAACCTCGGCGAAAAGTACACTCCCGGTGTAATAAGTTCCCCGCTTCGCCCGAGCCGCACCGCGCACCCCCGACGCCGCGTCCTCTCCCGAGGTGAAGATGAGCCCACCCCCCACCCCCGTGGACGGCATCGACCTGGCGCTGCACGGCGTCGGCGTCCGGTTTGGCGGGCTGGTCGCCCTCGACGACGTCTCGCTGCGGGTCCCGCCGGGCCGGATCGTCGGCGTGATCGGCCCCAACGGTGCCGGGAAGACCACCCTGTTCAACGTGGTCTGCGGCTTCGTCCCGCCGACCAGCGGATCGCTCACTTTGGACGGTCGGCCGTTCCGGCCCCGCCCGCACCGGCTGACCCGGCTCGGCATCGCCCGGACGCTCCAGGGCGTCGGCCTGTTCCCGGGGCTCACCGTGCTGGAGAACGTGGTGGCCGGCGCCAGCCACGCGGCCCGGGCCGGCTTCGCGGCCGCCCTGTTCGGCCTGCCGCGCAGCGACCGCGACGAGCGGCGGCTGCGCCGGGAGGCCCTCGACCTCCTCGCCGAGCTGGGTGTCGCGGCGCACGCCGGCGCGGCCCCGCTGACCCTGCCGTACGCGGTGCGCAAGCGGGTCGCCCTGGCCCGCGCCCTGATCGCCCGGCCCCGGCTGCTCCTGCTCGACGAGCCGGCCGGCGGGCTGAGCGCCGACGATGTCGACGAGCTGGGCGAGCTGGTCCGCACGCTGCCCGAGCGGGCCGGCGGGGCCTGCTCGGTGATGCTCGTCGAGCACCACATGGACCTGGTCATGTCCGTCTGCCAGGAGCTGGTGGTGCTCGACTTCGGCCGGGTCATCGCGGCCGGCACCCCGGACCAGGTCCGCGACGATCCGCTGGTCACCGAGGCCTACCTCGGCGCCGACGTGCCGGCCGAGGCGGCGGGGGCCGGATCGTGAGCGCGGTGCTGGAGGTCGAGGCGGTCAGCGCCGGCTACGGGCCGGTGCCGGTGCTGCGGGACGTGACGTTCGAGGTGCCCGCCGGGACCATCGCCGCCGTGCTCGGCGCCAACGGGGCCGGCAAGACCACGCTGCTGCGTACCCTGTCCGGCCTGCTCCGGCCCACCGGCGGCCGGATCCGCTTCGACGGCGACGACCTGCGCGGCGTCCGCGTCGAACGGCTGGTCCGGCGCGGCCTGGCGCACGTGCCCGAGGGGCGGGGCGTGGTGGCCGAGCTGACCGTGGAGGAGAACCTGCGCCTCGGCGGGCTCTGGCGGAGCGACCGGGCCGACGCCCGCCGGGCGCAGGACGAGGTGTACGACCTGTTCCCGGCCCTGGCCCGCCGCCGGCGGCACGCCGGGCACCAGCTCTCCGGCGGCGAGCGGCAGATGCTCGCCCTCGGCCGGGCGCTGATCGCCCGCCCCCGGCTGCTGCTGCTCGACGAGCCCTCGCTCGGCCTGGCCCCCAAGGTGACCGCGCAGATCATGGCGCTGCTGCGCCGGCTCTGCGACGAGCGGGGGCTGACCGTCCTGCTGGTCGAGCAGAACGTGCGCAGCGCCCTCTCGGTCGCCGACCAGGGCGTGGTGATGTCGCTGGGCCGGGTGGTGACCGCCGCGCCCGCGGGCCGGCTGCGCGACGACGACCAGCTCCGGCACGCGTACCTCGGGTTCTGACGGCCCGGCGAGCAGGAAGGATCCGCGATTGGACCGGTTCTTGTTCCTCACCTTCGGCGGGCTGTCCACGGGCGCGGTCTACGCCGCGTTCGCCCTGGCCCTGGTGCTCATCTGGCGGGCCGCCCGGCTGGTCAACTTCGCCCAGGGCGCGATGGCCGTGGCCACCGCGTACGTCGGCTACGCGGTGGCCTCCGCGACCGGCTCCTATTGGCTGGGCCTGGGCGCCGCCGTGCTGGCCGGCCTGCTGCTGGGCGCGCTGGTGGAACGGGTGCTGATGCGCTTCGTCGGGCACGCCAACCCGCTCAACGAGGTGATCGTCGCGCTGGGCCTGGTGCTGCTCATCCAGGCGGTGCTCGGCATGGTCTTCGGCAACGGCTACCGGCCGGCCGCGGCCCCGTTCGACACCGACGCGCTCACCCTCGGCGGGGTCGCCGCGCTCTCCCCGTACGACCTGTGGGTGCTCGGCGCGGTGCTGGTGGTCGTGGTGCTGCTGGCGCTGCTGTTCACCCGCACGCCGATCGGCCTGCGGATGCGGGCCGCCGCGTTCGCCCCCGAGGTGTCCCGGCTGCTCGGCGTCGACGTCAGCCGGATGCTCACCCTCGGCTGGGCGCTGGCCGCCGCGGTCGGCGCGCTCGCCGGGATGCTGGTCGTCCCCACCGGGCTGGGGCTGCACCCGCACGCCATGGACCTGGTCTTCGTGGTCGCGTTCACCGCCGCCGTGGTCGGCGGCCTGGACAGCCCGGCCGGTGCGGTGGTCGGCGGCCTGCTGGTCGGCCTGATCCTCTCGTACGTCACCGGCTACCTGGGCCCGGACACCACCCCGCTGGCCGTCCTGGTGCTGCTGCTGGCCGTCCTCCTGGTCCGCCCCGGCGGGCTCTTCTCCAGCGCGAGAGCGAGGCACGTGTGACCGCCACCCGCCCCTCCGCCCGGTCCGGGGTGGACCGGCCCGCCGGGCCGTCCGCGCTGCGGCGGCTGCTGCCCGGCGCGCCCGCCACCGCCGGCCCGCGCGGGTCCACCCTGCTGCGCCACCTGGCCGGCGCGGTGCTCGCCGGCACCCTGGTCGTGCTGCTCACCAATCAGCTCGCGCCGTACCAGAACCTCCAGGTGGCCCGGGTCTGCGCGTTCCTCTGCGTCACCGCCGGCTACACCGTGCTGGTCGGGCTCAACGGCCAGCTCTCCCTCGGGCACGGCGCGCTGATGGCCACCGGCGCCTACACCGTGGCCCTGATGCAGCAGGCGTTCGAGGAGCGGGGGGTGCAGGGGCGGTGGATCCTGCCGCTGTCGCTGCTGGCCGCCGTCGCGGTGACCGCGCTGGCCGGGCTGGTCATCGGGCTCGCGGCGGCCCGGCTGCGCGGGCCGTACCTGGCCGGCGTGACCCTGGCGGTGGCGACGCTGGTGCCGGCCATCAGCACGATCTTCACCGAGGTGTTCAACGGCGAGCAGGGGCTGCGCTTCCCGGCGGAGACCCCGCCGGCGTTCCTCGGCGCGTACTTCCAGCCGGAACGGTGGCTGGCCTGGATCGCGCTGCTCGCCGCGCTGCTGACCGTGCTGCTCCTGGCCAACCTGGTGCGCAGCCGGTTCGGCCGGTCGCTGCGCGCCGTGCGGGACGACGAGGTGGCCGCCCGGCTCGCCGGCATCCACGTCGCCCGCACCCAGGTGCTCGCCTTCGTGGTCAGCGCCGGCTGCGCCGGCCTCGGCGGCGGCGTGTACGCGGTGCTCACCGCGACCGTCGCGCCGGGCAAGTTCCCCCTCGAGCTGTCGCTGTTCCTGCTCATGGCGATCGTGATCGGCGGGCTGGGCAGCCTCGCCGGCGCGGTCTGGGGCGCGGTGCTGCTGGTCGCGCTCCAGGACCTGCCGAGCCTGCTCACCGAGACCTTCAGCCTGCCGTCCGGCCTGGCCCAGCGGCTGGAGGGCAACCTCGCGCTGGCCGTGTTCGGCCTGATCCTCATCGTCGTCATGCTCGTCGCCCCGGGCGGCCTGCACGGCGCCTTCCGTACCCTCGCCGCCCGGCTGCGGGCCCGCCGCCGCGCGCCGGAGCACTGAGCCACCCCGGTTCCACCCACCCGTTCGCACCGCCGCACCGGAATGGAGAACCATGCGTCCCACCACCCGCCGCATACTCGCGGCCGCCACCGGCCTCGCCCTGCTGGCCGCCGTGCCGGCCTGCGCCGACGACCAGAAGCAGGCCGCCGAGAACGTCCCCGGTGTCACCGACACCGAGATCGTCATCGGCACCCACCAGCCGCTCACCGGTCCCGCCGCGCCCGGCTACTCGAAGATCTCCGCCGCCACCAAGGCGTACTTCGAGCACGTCAACAGCAAGGGCGGGGTGAACGGCCGGAAGATCGTCTACAAGGTCATGGACGACGGCTACAACCCCGCCAACACCGAGAACGTGGTCCGCAAGCTGGTGCTCGACGACAAGGTCTTCGCGCTCCTCGGCGGGCTGGGCACCCCCACCCACACCAACGTGCTGGAGTTCGTCAAGACGCAGAAGGTGCCCGACCTCTTCGTCTCCTCGGGCAGCCGGAACTGGAACCAGCCCGACAAATACCCGACCACCTTCGGCTGGCAGCCCGACTACACCGTCGAGGGCAAGATCCTCGCCACCTGGGTCAAGCAGCAGTTCCCCGGCGCCAAGGTCTGCCACTTCGGGCAGAACGACGACTTCGGCCGCGACTCGCTGGCCGGGGTGGAGAAGATCCTCGGCCCGGTGGCGGCGAAGCAGACCTACACCACCACCAACCAGCAGGTCGGGCCGGCGATCGGGGCGCTCAAGGCGGCCGGCTGCCAGGTGGTCATCTCGGCGAGCATCCCGGGCTTCACGGCACTGGCCATGGGGCAGGCCGCCGGGCAGGGGTTCCGGGCGCAGTGGGTGGTGTCCAACGTGGGCGCCGACTACACCACGCTCTCCACCCAGCTCGGCGACAAGAAGGTGATCCTCGAGGGCATGGTCGCCGACAACTACCTGCCGATGGTGGGCGACACGGCCAACCCCTGGATCCAGGAGTTCACCAAGATCCACCAGCAGTACAACTCGGCCAACCCGATCGACGGCAACGCGATCTACGGCTACTCGATGGCCTACACCTTCGTGCAGGCGCTGCTCGCCGCCGGCAAGGACCCGACCCGGGAGAAGCTGGTCGAGGCCGTGCGCAAGGGCGGCTTCCGGGGGCCCGGGCTCACCCCGTTCCGCTACAGCGACGACGTGCACGCCGGCTACAGCGGGGTGCGGCTGAACAAGGTCCAGAACGGCGCCCAGGCGTACTTCGGCCCGACGTACACCACCGACGACGCCGACGCCGCGGTCACCGAGTTCACCGAGCCGCCGACCACGCCGCCGGCGAACGCCATCCCGACCACCTGACCACCGCCCGCGGGCCGGGCGGCCGTCACCGCAGTGACGGCCGCCCGGTGGCGCGCACGTAGAGTGCAGCATTCCGGCGCGACGCCACCGGGGCGGGCGGGTCGCGTCGGCCAGGAGCCACGCACAGGGGGCAGTCGCATGATCGAGGTGGACGCCGAGGTGCCGGCGCGGGTGGACGGCCGATCGGCGCGGGCCGAGCGGACCCGCGCGGCCATCGTCGAGGCGCACCTGGCGCTCATCGACGAGGGCGACCTGCGGCCCACCGGGGAGCGGATCGCCGAGCGCGCCGGGGTGTCCCTGCGCACCCTGTGGACCAACTTCAAGGACATGGAGACCCTGTTCGCGGCGACCGGGCAGCGGGTCGACGAGCGGCTGGACGCGCTCTGGCGGCCGATCCCGCCGGAGCTGCCGCTCACCCGGCGGATCGCGGAGTTCTGCGACCAGCGGGCCCGGATGCTGGAGGTGCTGGCGCCCTCGGCGCGCGCCTCGGCGCTGCGGGAACCGTTCTCGCCGCAGCTGCGGCGCAACCGCGAGGCGGCCATCGCCCGGGTCCGCCACGAGATCGAGCTGGTCTTCGAGCCGGAGCTGGCGCACGCGGGGGAGGGGCGCGAGCAGTTGCTGGACGCGCTGACCGTCGCCTGCACCTGGGCGGCCTGGGCGATGATGCGCGACGCCATGGACCTCGACGTGGCGGCGGCCCGGGCCACCCTGGCCCGCACCATCGGCGCGCTGCTCGTCGACGCCATCGCCGCCGGCCTGCGCTGAGCCCCCGGGTCGGCCTTCTCAGTCGTCGCGCAGCCGGCGCAGAATCCGGGTCAGCTCGGCCCGGTCCGCCGGATCCAGGGCGCCGAAGAAGCGTTCCGCCTCGGCCGCCCGGGCCACCCGGATGGCCTTGCCGACCCGGCCGCCCTCCTCCGTCGGCGCGACCAGGGTGGCCCGCCGGTCGACCGGGTCGGGCCGCCGCTCGACCAGCCCGCGTTCCTCCAGCCCGTCGACCACCTCGGTGGCGGAGCGAGGCGCGATGCCCAGGTGCTCGGCCAGCGCGCTGAGCCGGACCGCGCCGTGCCGCATGAGCACGGCGAGCGCCCGGGCCTGCCCCGGGTTGATCTCCCAGGGTTCGAGGGTGCGCTTGGACTGGTGGCGCAGCCGCCGGGCGACCGCCCAGAACGTCTCGGCCAGGGTCTCCTCGTCGCTGCCGGTCACCGGAATACGGTAGCAGCACATCTTGTTGTTCCCTCATGATGAGGTAACCTCAGCAATGTCCCCGACGAGAGAGAGCACCCCCTTGGACGGATTCCGTGACGGCCGCGGCGGCGGCCGAACCAGCGTGACCCCCGCCGAGAAGACGCAGGCCCGCCAGGTGTCCCTGCGCCGGATCGGCGGCCTCTTCACCGCCCACCGCGGCCCGCTCGCCGCCGTGGTGGCGATCATCATGGCGTCGTCCGTGATCGCGATGGCGTCGCCGTTCCTGCTGCGTACCGTGATCGACCGGGCCCTCCCGGAGCGCGACCTGACCCTGCTGGCCTGGCTGGTCGCGGGCATGGTCGCGGTGGCCGCGGTGACCGCCGTGCTCGGCGTGGCGCAGGCCTGGATCTCCACCCGCGTGGGGCAGGAGGTCATGCACCGGCTGCGCACCGACGTCTTCACCCACCTCCAGCGCCAGTCGATCGGCTTCTTCGTCCGCACCCGCACCGGTGAGGTCCAGTCGCGGATCACCAACGACATCGGCGGCATGCAGGCCGTGGTCACCTCCACGGCCACCTCGATCGCCGCCAACCTCACCACCGTGGTCGCCACCGTGATCGCCATGGTCGCGCTGAGCTGGCGGCTCACCCTCGTCTCGGTGGTCGTGCTGCCGCCCGCCATCTGGCTGACCCGGCGCGTGGCCCGGCTGCGCCGCGAGATCACCGCCCGCCGCCAGCGCGAACTGGCCGACCTCAACGTCACCATCGAGGAGGGCCTGTCGATCAGCGGGGTGCAGCTGGCCAAGACCCTCGGGGCGGCCGCGACCCTGGTCGACCGGTTCACCGCCTCCTCGGCCCGCCTGGTCGACCTGGAGCTCCGCTCGGAGCTGGCCGGCCGCTGGCGGATGGCCTCGATGACGGTGATCTTCGCGGCCATCCCGGCCGTCATCTACCTCGGAGCCGGCCTGCCCGGCACCGCCGGCACGCTCACCATCGGCACCCTGGTCGCCTTCACCGCCCTCCAGGGCAACCTGTTCCGGCCGCTCATGGCCCTGCTCAACGTCGGCGTCTCGCTGACCGCCTCGATGGCGCTGTTCGCCCGGATCTTCGAATACCTGGACCTGCCCGTCGAGGTGGCCGACCCGGCGCGGCCGGTGACCCTCGACCCCGCCCGGGTCCGCGGCCACCTGCGCTTCTCCGACGTCACCTTCAGCTACCCGGGCAGCGACACCGCCGCGGTGGCCGGCGTGAGCCTGGACGTCCCGGCCGGCACCAGCCTGGCCCTCGTGGGCGAGACCGGCTCCGGCAAGAGCACTCTCGCCGCGCTGATCAGCCGGCTCCACGACCCCGACGCCGGCCGGATCACCATCGACGGCGTCGACCTGCGCGACCTGCGCCTGGCCGACCTGGCCGCCGTCGTGGGCGTGGTCAGTCAGGAGACCTACCTGCTGCACGCCACCGTGCGGGACAACCTCCGGTACGCCCGCCCGGACGCCACCGACGCCGAGATCGAGGCCGCCGCCCGCGCCGCGCAGATCCACGACCTGATCGCCGCGCTCCCCGACGGGTACGACACCGTGGTCGGCTCCCGCGGCCACCGGTTCTCCGGCGGCGAGAAACAGCGCCTGGCCATCGCCCGCACGCTGCTACGCGACCCGCGGATCCTGGTGCTCGACGAGGCGACCAGCGCGCTGGACACCGAGACCGAGCGAGCGGTGCAGCGGGCCTTCGACGAGCTGGCCCGGGGCCGCACCGTGATCACCATCGCGCACCGCCTCTCCACCGTCCGCGACGCAGACCAGATCGCCGTGCTCGACCACGGCCGTATCGTCGAGTCCGGCACCCACGACACCCTGCTGGACCGTCGCGGCCGCTACGCCGCCCTGGCCGCCTGACCCACCGTCGAGAAACCTGATCTGCAAGACGTGATTTCCATGTCCACGATGGCTAGAGTGGCGCGATGCAGGACGGAGTGCAGGCCCAGGTGCCGGTGCTGTACGTCGCCGACGCCGACGCCGCAGGGCGGTTCTACGCGCACTTCGGCTACACGGAGCAGCGCTTCGGGAGCGACGGCGACTCCCGCTGGTCCTACCTCCGGTGCGGGGAGCTGACGCTGCTGCTGGCCGCGGTGAAGCCGCGCCTGGTCACCGTCGAACTGCCGCTGCTCCTCTACCTCTACGTCGGTGACCTCGCCGCGACGACCGACCGCCTCATCGCCGCCGGGTACGCCGTCGAGCGGGTCGGCCACCCCGAGCACGCCCCCGGTGGCGAGTGCCGGGTGACCGACCCCGACGGCAACACCGTGCTGTACGGGCAGCGCCGCGGCGTGCCCGCGCAGGCCCGGGCCGCCCGCACCGGCGCCGAGGCCCGGTTCTCCCTGATTCGCGAGGCCGCCGAGGCGGTCGGCCGACGCGGCGGCGCCCCCGCCCGCTGCCAGATCGGCAGCCCGCGGGGCGAGCCCTGTCCGGAACCGGCCGAGGTGAAGCTCGCCGACTCGTGGGGCGACACGGTCTGGGGCTGCCTGGCCCACACCGACGAGGCCCTGCTCAACGCCCGGGGCGCGTTCCTGGCCACCGACGACGCGATGGGGCTGGCCGCTTTCCTGGCCGCCCGTCACCCCCAGCCGGACGCCACCGCGCAGAGCTGAGCCGCCTGGCTGCGCTGCAGCAATATCCGATCGGCGCTGCTGTTTCCGGACTCCGGGCCCAGCCGCATCGGTGGCGGAGTTGGTCGCGGGCGAGGTCGGGACCAGATCCCTCAGCGGAGGACGACACACCACCGCTGAAGTCTTCGGTCGTACGGGAGCCCCGTCCGTGGCGCCCGGTGTAGGAAACCTTTGTTCAGGCATTCAAGCCTGTAGCTATTTACCTTGCCGGAGGTCGCCAACAGCATCGATCCACATCGCTGATCGTGAAAAGGGGGATCGATGTCCGTATCGTTCGCCGCCGCCCGGTGGCGCGTCCTCGCGCTGCTCACGGTTGCCGTCGTCGTCGGCGCGCTGGTCGGGGTGCAACCCGCGCAGGCCGCGCGGCCGGGCTTCCGGATGCCGTTCCTGTGCGGCCAGACGTGGCAAGGCAACAACTGGAACGGGCACAGCCCGGCCCACTCCATCGACTGGAACCACTACGACGCGAACGGCAACCCCGACGATTTCGGCCGTCGGGTAGTCGCCAGCGCCGGCGGCACCGTGCTGGAGTCGTACTACTCGACCACCACCGGATACGGCCACACCATCGTCATCGGGCACGGCGACGGCTGGCGCACCCGGTACGCTCACCTCAGCGAGCGCCTGGTCGCCGAGGGCGACACCGTGAACCAGGGCACCGTCATCGGCAAGGTCGGCGCCTCGTCGGCGAAGTACGACCTCAGCCCGCACCTGCACTACGAGCAGATCCACGACGGCAGCGTCGTCGTCTCGGTCGTCCAGGGCGTCACCTGGTCCGACTACCTCAAGCGCAACCAGACCAGCACCAACAACTGCTGACCCGCCGGCTCAGGCGTCGGGCGGCCCTGGGGCGTCCGCATCGCCCGGTGCCGGCGTGGTCTCGCCCGGCTGTGCCGGCGCCGGCCGCTGCCCGGGCGCGGGACGTGGCGGACGCGGGACGGGCGGCGGCGGGAAGGGTTCGAGCGGGGTGAACTGCTCAACCGGTGAGTCCGGCCGGGGGCCCCGCCGGCGCGGCTCGGGCGGACGCCGCCGCGCGCCGCCCGCACCGGTGTCCCGCGGGTGATCGGCACGAGGCGGATTCGCCGCGCCGCCCGCGCCGGTGTCCCGCGGGTGCTCGGCACGAGGCGGATCCGGCGGGCCGGATGCCGGCGCGGCGCCCGCGTCCTGCCCCGCCGCCGGGCGGCGTCCGGGCTGTTCCTCGGCGTACTCGGCGCGCCGGCGGTCGAGGTCACGCCGCCACTCCAAGGCGATGCGCTCGTCCCAGTACGGCTGGAGCAGCTTGCGGACCGCTTCGTCCAGGTGCACGGACACGTCCGGCTCGCAGGTGAACGTGTACCCGCCGCGGTCGTAGTCCCAGGGGAGGGCGTCGGCGCCGGTCATCGCCTCGTCCAGCGCGAGGGCGAACGCCCGGGGGTGATCCGGCGGGATCTCCGCGGCGCACCGGACCGCGATGCGCCGCAGCCGCTGCATCGCCTGGGGCTGGAGCTGGTCGACGTACCAGCCGAAGAGTTCCGGCCGCGCGTCGTCGGAGGACCAGGTGAAGCTGGCGCGGACGACGAAGTGGTAGACGTGTCCCTGCGCCGGCACCCGCAGGGTTGGCGCCACCCGCCGGTCGACGAGCGTCACGGGCGAGGAGTCCGCCTCCGACCAGCGCAGCTGGTGCAGCACGGGCCGGACCGCCGTCCACAACCACTTCGCCCCGCGCCGCATGGCCGCCCAGAGATTCCGCGAGTGGGCGAGCCACCACTCCCAGCGATCTCGCGCCGGCTCCGGGCGATCCGGGAACCGCCCGTTCGCCGGGGTTTCGCCGGCCGCCGGGCGGGTGTCGTCCGTCTCGCGGTCGTGGTCGCCGGGCGTCCCGG
Source organism: Micromonospora sp. NPDC023966 (assembly GCF_040639095.1). Taxonomy (NCBI): domain Bacteria; kingdom Bacillati; phylum Actinomycetota; class Actinomycetes; order Micromonosporales; family Micromonosporaceae; genus Micromonospora; species Micromonospora sp. NPDC023966. Next base: position 16,118 of record NZ_JBEZZJ010000035.1, read on the forward strand.
TCATCGCACCCCTCTCCGGTCGAGCAGCCGCGCGTCGTCCGGCCGTACGGGTGCGCGGCCGGTGCGGTCGGGTGAGGGGTAGACGGAGAGCCCGTCGGCGCTTCCGTCGTCCCACGCTAACAAGTCGCCACGGCGGTGGACGGCAGCCGCGCGGGCGGCGGGATCGGGGTCGAGGATCGCGCCTCCGACCTGGCGGCACCGGGGCGCGGGTCGAGTGGGCCTAGGATCTCCGTCATGCAGGAAGGCCGGTGGACGACGATCACTCCGTCGCAGTTCACGCACGAGCGGGAGGCGCTCGCACACGTCCAGGCGTTGCTGCCGGACAGCGAGCCCTACCGGGCGTGGTCGAACTTTACCTTCACCGCCCAGACCGGCCACCCCTACGAGGTCGACCTGCTGGTAGCGGGACCGGGCGGCCTCTACCTGATCGAGATCAAGAGCCTGACCGGTCGGCTGATCTCCAGCGGCTCCAACTGGATCCTGCACAACCCCGGCGGTACGCGGACCTTCGACAACCCGCTGCACCTCGCCGACGCCAAGGCCAAGAAGCTGAAGTCCCTGCTCCAGGTCGCCGCCAACCAGCGCAAGGGACCGCCGGTCAAGATCCCGTTCGTCCAGGCTGCCGTGTTCCTGTCCAAGCCGGGCCTGAGGATCGAGCTTTCCGACCACCACCTGCACGGCATCCACGGTCCCGAGCCGGCACCCGGGCATCAACCCGGCAAGCTGCCCACCATCACGTCACTGCTGACGCGGCCGCCGCAGGACGAGAAGCACCGGGTCACCAAGGAGTTGTCCTCGGCCCTGCCCAACCTGCTCGAGGCTGTCGGCATCGCGCGTAGCCGCAAGCAATACGAGGTCGGGTCATGGCAGCTGGAGCCCCGACCTTTCGACCTGGGCCCCACCTGGCAGGACCACCACGCCCGCCACCGCGACCTGGAACGGGAACGCCGCCGCATCCGCATCTACCTCGTGGAGCGGAACGCCGTGCAGGCCGAGCGGGCGAGCATCGAGCGGGCGGCCAAGCGGGAGATGACGGTCCTGCACGGCGTCAACCACCCGGGCATCGTGCGGGTCGATTCGATGGAGTCGCACGAGGCCGGGCCGGCGTTGATCTTCCGCCACGATCCCCGGTCGATGCGGCTGGACCACTACATCGCCCAGTACGGCGACAAGCTGGAACCGCTCAGCCGACTGGCGATGATCCGCCAGCTCGCGGAGGCGGTCGCGTACGCACACGGCCGCCGGCTGCACCACCGCGCTCTCTCCGCCCGCAGCGTCCTGGTCACCCCGGGGCCGAAGCGCCGTGGCGGCAGCGAAGAGGAGGCGTGGCTGGTCCCGCAACTGCAGCTCAGCGACTGGCAGACCGCCACCCGCGCCGCCGACTCGGCGGGACGTGCTGCTCGGCGCCGACCCGCCGGTCGCGCTGACCAGCCGTGCGGCCAACCGGCTGACCGGTCTGCGCGAGGAGTTCGCCTCGGTGGTTCATCCCGGCGGCACGTTGGTGGTCCGGGACGGTGACGGCGACGTGCGGTGGTGGACCTTTGCCGGCTTCCGCGCCAACGCCACGTTGATCTCCACCCTCAGCGAGTTGGCCGACCCGACCCAGCGCTACGACGACGCCTCAATCCGGCTGCGCCCTGACCTGGACCGCGAGATGGTGGGCAGAGCGGTGGCGGACGCCGCCGGCCGGATCTGCCAGCCGGACGTCAACGAGAAGGCACTGGAAGGACTGAAGTTCAGCGCCGCCCTGCCGCACCATCTGGCAGCTGCCACCTTGGCCACGCGACTGGCCGACGTGCCCGCGTCGCAGGCGGTGCTCGCCGAGCCGGTGCGCACGGCCTATCTGGCTTAGTGCAGCACGGGAGCGAGCGTCCAATGGGCCGACCCCACGACCTGAATCCGCGAGCGTGAGATGACGCTTCAGTTGGGCGGGGGAGTCTGGGACAAACCGGTCGCGAGGGCGACGACCAGCATCATCAGGATCGCTTCGCTGCCGAGCAGCAGCAGAACATCCCTCCCGCTCGCATCGACGCCCGGGCGGACCACCCGCCGCCGCTGAAGTGCGCCGAGGGCGATGAGCCCGGCCAGACCGGCCGACTTGAGCAGGACGAGCGCGCCGTAGCCGTTCGTCAGCAACTGATCGAACGAGTGGAGTTCCTGCAGAGCGGCGAGCATCCCGGAAACCGCCAGCACGACGACGCACGCCAGGGCAAGCGTGGAGTACCTCGGCAACACCGCCGCCCAGGCGGCACGATTCCGCAGCGCGAGCCAACCCAGAGCAAGCAACCCGCCCACCCACAATGACGCCGCGACGACGTGAGCGACGAGAGCGGCCTGAGCGACCAGCGGCGAGTCCGCCGTCAAGGTGTGACCCGTGAGCGGACCGGGGACTAGCGCGACGAGGGCGGACGGTAGGGCCAGTCGCGGCGACCATTTCGCCGTCACGGCCGCCACGCAAGCGAGCGCCGCCTCGGCGAGCAACGCGCGAACCTGCACCGAATCGAGCAGTCCTCGCAGGTCACCTGCCATCGCGCGGAAGCGAACGGCGAGGAGGAAGACGCTCAGCAGGCAGAGGGCGGCCCAGAGCAGCGCGCCCAGGACGTTGATGCGACGTGCCGGCGCCCGCACGGGCGTGGTCGGCGCATGCCGCGGGGAGATGCCATTGAGCAGCCCGAAGCCCACGGTTACCAGCGCGGTGATGGTGACGGGGTACGGCACCATGACCAGCGCCCAATCCACCACCGGACCGGCGCTGTCGAGACCGATCGGTGAGGGTTGGGGGGCCCCGCCACCGAGTAGCAGGGCCAGGGCGAGAGCGAACAGTCCCGCCGTCGCGCTCCCCGCGAGGAGACCGACGGGCGGACGGGCGGTCCTGGTGTCAGCCGAGGAAACCATTGCGCACCAAACGCTTGACGTCGAGCAGCGCGACACCGAGGGCGGCGACCAGACCGATCACGAGTACGACGGTGGCGAGAGGCGGGTGGCTCTGCTCGGCGTCTCGACCGGCCGCCGGTGTCACGACGTCGGTTGCGGGGATGACAGGGCTGGGGGACAGCGTGAACCGCACGGTACCGGCAAGGCGCTGTCCCTTACTCGACCTGGCCTGGTAGCTCATGGTGTACGTGCCGGCCGCTGGACCGACCGTTGCATCCAGGGGGCAGAGGAGAGTCGCGTCGACGATGGAGATGTCGTCTGTGCAGACCTCTACGCCATTGGGTCCGGTGACCCTGACCTCGGCGGGTTGCGCGATCACCTCGTTGAAGTTCAGCACTGCGACCTCGGGGAGCCGTCCCACTTCGCTGCCGTTGTCCGGCAAGGAGGACGCCAGGTTGGCGTTCGCCGCGTCTCCGCCGATCGGGGGCTCGTTCGTCCCGGTTCCGACACCGGGAGCGAGGGTGAACCTCACCGTTCCGGACAGGGGATGGCCGTCGGTGGAGGTCACCTGGTAGCTGATGGTGTACCTGCCAGCCGGCGCCTCCCCGGTCGTCGCGAGAGGGCGGGACAGGCTCGCCTTGCGCAGGCTGACCTTCCCGGTCGACCGGATCGACCCGTCGGGTCCGGTGACGGTGAGGGCGACGGGCTGCGCCACCGCCTCGCTGAAGGTCAGCTTCACGGCCTCGGGCAGGTGTTCCAGTTTGGCGTTCATGTGTGGTGACGATGAGACGAGCCTGGTGTGTGCCGCCGCCTCGCCCGCGCCGACGAGTTGTAGGGCGATGGCGCTCACGAGAATCGCCAACACGAGTGACCCAACCTGCCGTGATCGCTGGGCGGTCCTCATGGGTCGCATGCTAGGGGAGATCCTTGGGCGCCGGAAGACGTCAGCTCATGTCGAGTCCTCGATGTGCTGACGGCGTTTGCGCCGCTCAGCGGCCACGTGATTGCCGCTCACGGACGACGTTCGACCGTTCGAGGAAGAACTACTACCGCTTACCGACCGTTCCCTGCCGCTGAACGATGACGTCGTTGACCTTCGATTCCTGCACGACGAGTGTCAATTGTCACACGTTCCCGCAGACGGGAAGGGAGTCCCAGCCAATGGCCCACGATGTCCAGACCCCCGCCGGAGACGAACGACAGCAGCATTCGGAGGAAGCCGGCCCGGGAGGCAGGTCGGTCCACGTCAGTCGGCGAGCAGTCCTCGTCGGTGCCGGTGGGGTCGCTGCTTCTCTGGCCGTAGGCCCTGCACTCGCCCGCCAACTCGGCGTCGACGAGGCAGAAGCGGCCGCCACTGGCAGATCCGGCACGCTGACGCTCAGCGAAGGATCGATGATCCAGCTGACTGTGTCACCAGACGGCAACACCATCATGATGAACCTGCTCGGCATGCTCTGGACGCTGCCGGCCGAAGGCGGTGTCGCAACCAAGGTCACCGGCCTGGACACCGACCCGGCCTACCCGAGCTGGTCACCCGCCGGCGACAGCATCACCTTCCAGTCCTACATCGGTGGCACGTACCACATCTGGACCATGAAGCCCGACGGATCTCAGCTGCGCCAGCTGACGTCGGGAGGCTGGGACGACCGAGAACCCGTCTACTCGCCAGATGGCCGGCAGATCGCCTTCTCGTCCGACCGTGGTGGTGGCCAGTACAACATCTGGGTTCTCGACGTCGCCAGCGGCACCGTACGCCAACTGACCAACGCCGCCACCGGCGCCTCGAACTACTTCCCGACCTGGTCCCCGGACGGTTCGGAGATCGCGTACGTCGAGAGTGCGTCGGGGAGCCAGCTGATCAAAGCGATGGCCTCGTCGGGGCAGGGCGTCCCCCGCGTCCTCCAGGCGCACACCTCGGGCACGATCTACTGCCCGACCTGGTCACCGGACGGCGCATCCATTGCGTACGTCCTGCAAGGAGGGCCGCCGCCCAACGAGCACCACCCGGACAAGCCGTCACTGCCGAGTCTCCTGGTGAACGGCACACCGGTCACCGACAAGGAGGACGTGTTCACTTTCCGGCCGCAGTGGCTGGGGAACACCACGCTGCTGTACGCGGCGGACGGTAAGCTCCGCAAGCGCGACCTCACCAACAGAGGGCTGCACGAGGTCCCCTTCACCGCGGCGGTGAGCTTTAACCGTCCCGCCTACCAGAAGCGGCAGTACAACTTCGAGGACTCAACCCAGCAGGCGGTGAAGGGCATCGCCAACCCGGTCCTCTCGCCTGACGGAACCACCGTGGCGTTCGTCGCGCTGAACCAGTTGTGGACCATGCAGCTCGGCCGCAAGCCCGTCAAGGTGACCGACGACGTCTACTACAAGGCGACGCCGTTCTGGTCGCCCGACGGGAGGTACCTCGCCTACTCATCCGACAAGAACGGACCGGAAGCGATCTACATCCGGGACATGAGCACCGGTCAGGAGCGCAAGCTGACCCGTCCGTTCAGCGGCTCGCAGGTGCGCGGCGCGTGGTCGCCCGACGGCAGCAAGATCTCGTTCCTGTCGGCGACGACGGGTTCGGGAAACGCCTCCACCTACGTGGCCGAGGTCGCCACCGGTGAGATCCGGGAGGTCCTCACGCCACTGTTCGAGCCGGGGCGGCCGACGTGGGGTCCGGACAGCAAGGTGCTGGCGCTCGCCTCCTGGGAGGCGTACTCCAACCGGTATCGGGAGGGGCAGAACCTCATCCTGACGGTGGACGTCACCACCGGCGCCAAGCAGACCCACAACCCCTACCCGTGGAACTCCATCAGCAATCGCAAGGGCGACGACGGTCCGGCCTGGTCCCCCGACGGCAAGCTCATGGCGTACGTGCTCGACGGCGTGCTGTGGGTTCTGCCCGTCGACTCCCGTGGCCGCCCGACGGGCGAGCAGCGGCAGGTGACAGAGGAGAACGCGGACGCCGTGAGCTGGTCCGGGGACTCGCGCACGCTGCTGTACCTGTCGGACGGCAGGCTACGCAAGGTGCCGGTAGCCGGCGGCGAACCGACGACGGTCCCGGTGGACCTGACGTGGAAGCGGGACCTGCCCACGGGCGTCCAGGTCGTCCAGGCGGGGGCGCTCTGGGACGGCATGAGCCAAACCCTGCGCAGGAACGTCGACATCGTTGTCGAGGGCAACCGCATCGTCAGCGTCGATAAACGGCAGCCACGAGAGCGCTACGGGGCCGGGGCCACGTTCGTGGACGCGTCCGACCTCACCGTGATGCCCGGGCTCTTCGAAGCGCACGGGCACGAGCAGATGGACCAGCCGTACGTGGGGGGCCGGAAGGGCCGGTTCATGCTGGCGATGGGTATCACCAGCGTGATGGGCATGGGCGACCCGGCGTACGAGGCCCTGGAGCAGAGCGAGTCAGAGCTGTCCGGAGTGCGTCTCACGCCCCGCTACTTCTGGGCGGCCGAGAGCATCGACGGCGAGCGGGTCAACTACGACTTCATGCGGGTCACCGCGAACGAGAAGTCACTGCAACGCCAGGTAGAGCGCATCAAGGCACTGCGACCCAACATCCTCAAGACGTACGTGCGCTTGCGCAACGACTGGCAGGCGAAGGCGATCCAGGCCGGACACGAAATCGGAATTCCCTCCTTCTCCCACTACGTCTGGCCTGCCGCGGCCAACGGTCAGGACTCCTGCTCCCACTACGCGACCCAACGGCTGGGATACCAGCTTCCGGTGTCCGCGTCGAACAGGGCGTACGAGGACACGATCCAGCTGCACGCGAAGTCCGGAATGGCGGTCGAACTCACGCGGGGCACCGCCGCGATGGTCGGTACGTACCCGGGCTGGATGCAGGATCAGCGGACACGGAAGCTGCTCAATCCCTGGCAGTACACCGCCATGCAGAGCCAGTACGACACGGAGCTGACAACCACCGAGGAAGCGTCCATCAGCCAGTTCGTCCAGAACCACGCAAGGATCCTCCGCGCCGGAGGCACGGTCCTCGGCGGCACCGACGAGCCCCTCGGGCTCAACGTGTGGGGCCTGCAGCCCACGCTCGCCGGCTTCGTGCAGTGGGGCTTCACGCCGTACGAGGCACTGCTGACGGTGACGGCTCTGCCAGCCAAGGTATTGGGTCTGGAGTCGGACCTGGGAACCGTACAGAAGGGACGACTGGCGGACCTCAGCTTCGTTCAGGGCAACCCGTTGCAGGACGTCCACAGCGCCGCCAACGTTCAGATGGTCATGAAGAACGGCCGGCTCTACACCAGGGATGAGCTGATCGGGCCGTACTCGGAGGTCGACCTGAACGGCTGAGGCCACGCAGGCTGGCTGGATGCGTAGGTCGAAAGCGTCGGGCAGCAGGGACGGGCGAAGGGTGTTGATGATCCGTCGGCAACGGCGGCGATCAGCACCCTTCGGCCGTGTCGGACGTCCGGACGCCGGCGACATCCCGACCCCACACGCATCGACGCAATTCCACTTAGAGATGTTCGGATGGTGTCCGCCGCGCCGGCGAACTGGTCGGATGGCGGATACGGACACTGCCGTTCGACGACAGGAGGGACCGTGCGCACACCATCGCGTACGACGACGGGGGCCACCGCGCTGCTACTCGCGGCCGGAATGGTCCTGACCGCAGGAGCTGGCGGCCAGGCGGCACCCCGGAACGAGATTCCGACCCAGGCGCCGCCCGGCCACCTGCCGGGCGACAGCCACGACAGCAAGACCAAGGACAACCGGAAGGGACGGACCGCGCCGACCGACCGCCAGCAGGACCGGGCCGCGGCGCTCGGCGCCCGGGTCCGCTGGACCGACTTCGGTACGCCCGCCACGCTCACCTCGACGGGCCGGCCGCTCGCCACCGGCCTGCCGGCCGACCCGGCCGCCGCCGCGCGGGCGTACGTGGCCGCCAACCGGGAGCTGCTGGGGCTGACCGCCGACGGCGCCGCGGCGCTGGAGCAGTTGACCGTCGCCCCGATGGGCGACGGCGCCACCGTGCTGTTCCGTCAGCGCTTCGGCAACCTACCGGCCGCCGTGGACGGCATGCTCTCGGTCGGCGTCCGCGACGGCGTCGTGTGGCACGTCAGCTCGTCGCTGGCCCGTGACGCCGCCGCCCCGGCCCCGGCCACGCTCACCGCCGAGCAGGCGCAGCGGGCGGCCGCCGCCGACGCCGGCCTCACCGACCCGACGATCCTGCGGACCACGCTGGTCGCGGTGCCGACCGCCGACCGGGGCGCGCGGGCCGCGTACGAGGTGACCCTGGGGGCGGACCTCACCGGCGCCGAGCCGGCGGCCTACGCCACCTACGTGGACGCCCGGGACGCCACGGTGCTGGTCCGCGAGGACCTGGTCGACCACGACGCCGACAACCCGTCCTGGGAGGTCTTCCCGAACTCGCCGTCGGTCGACAAGTCCTCCACCGACACCCGGGTGCGCTGGTGCGCCCGGCCGGCGGACGGATGCGACGAGGTGGTGGGTGTGCCCGGGCATCCCGCGTGGGACGTGGACCCCGCCACCGGGGCGTCCACCACCACGACGAAGGGCAACAACGCGATCGCCGTGCAGAACTGGTTCAGCAACGACCCGTTCAGCGTGGGCACCGAGACGGCCACGCCGCGCCCCGACCGCAATTACGCGTACCCCTGGACCAACCAGTGGTTCGAGCAGAAGTGCAGCCCGGACACCTTCACCTCGCCGCAGGCCAACGACATCGACGCGGCCCGGGCGAACCTGTTCGGGATGCACAACCGGATGCACGACTGGTCCTACCGCCTGGGCTTCACCGAGGCGACCTGGAACATGCAGCGGGACAACCTCGGCGGTGGCGGGCTGGGCAACGATCCGGAGCAGGGCAACGCCCAGGCCGGCGGGGTCAGCGGCGGCCCGCCGAACTTCGCCGCTCGGGACAACGCCAACCAGATCACCCCGGGCGACGGGATCGCCCCGATCACCAACATGTACCTGTGGCAGCCGATCGCCGGCTCCTTCTACGCGCCCTGCGTGGACGGTGACTTCGACATGTCGGTCATCGCCCACGAGTACGGCCACGCGGTCAGCAACCGCATGATCGCCGGCCCGAACGCCGGGGTCAGCTCGCCGCAGGGGATGAGCGAGAGCTGGTCGGACCAGCTCGCCATGGAATACCTGTACGAACACGGGTACGCGGTGCCCGGCCGGCGCGGCTTCACCATCGGCGAGTACACCACCGGCGACCCGGACGCCGGCATCCGCAACTACAACATGAGCGACAGCCCGCTCAACTACAGCGCGATCGACTACGACTTCGTCGGTCTCCAGGTGCACGCCTCCGGCGAGGTGTGGACCGCCACCAACTACGACATCCGCGCGGCCATGATGCGCCGGTACGGGGCGGGCGACGCGGCCCTGCAGAAGTCCTGCGCCGAGGGGACGACGCCGGTGACCGCGTGCCCGGGCAACCGCCGCTGGATCCAGCTCGTTCTCGACTCGTTCCTGCTGATGGCGGTCAGCCAGGTCAGCATGGTCGACGCCCGGGACGCGATGCTGGCCGCCGACCGGATCCGCTTCGGCGGGGCCAACCAGGACCTGCTCTGGAACGCCTTCGCCGCCCGGGGCCTCGGTGAGACCGCCGCCAGCACCGGCAACGCCGACGTCAACCCGAGGCCGGGCTTCACCTCCCCATACGCGGACGAGGCGACGCTGACCTTCAAGCCGGTCGACGACGACGCGGTGGTGTCCGGGGCGCAGCTGTTCGTGGGCCGCTACCAGGCCCGGGCCGTGCCGGTGGCGGACACCGACGCGGCCACACCGCTCACCGACCAGGTGCGCCTGGTCCCCGGCACGTACGAGTTCGTCGTTCGCGCCCCGGGTCGCGGACACGTCCGGGTCGGCCCGGTGACCGTGAAGGCCGGCCAGGTCCGCGACCTGCCGGTCCAGGTACGCCCCAACCTCGCCTCGACCGCCGCCGGCGCGACGGTCAGCGGGGACGGGATCAACCTGGCCCGGATCGCCGACGACGACGAGGCCACCAACTGGGCCTCGCTCGGCACGCCGGTCGCCGGCCGACAGGTCACCGTCGACCTGGCCGGGGGAACGCAGCAGGTCCGCCGGGTGCAGGTCAGCGCGATGCTGCGCCCGCCGGTCGTGGGCGACGCGGACGCCGGCACGCAGAGCCGGTTCTCCGCGCTGCGCCAGTTCCGGGTCCTCGCCTGCACGGCCGGCGACGGGGTGAGCTGTGCCGACGCGGCGGACTTCCGGGCCGTCTACACCAGCCCGGCGGACGCCTTCCCGTCGGTGGCGCCCCGGCCGCGGGCCCCGGAGCTGATCGTCCGGTCCTTCGACATCCCGCGGACCACGGCCACCCACCTGCGGATCGAGGTGGTGACCAACCAGTGCACCAGTGCGCCGGACTACGCCGGTGAGCAGGACGCGGACCCGCGGGCGGAGACCGACTGCGCCACCGCCAGCCCGCAGGCGACCAACGTGCGGATCGCCGAGTTCCAGGCGTTCGCGCAGTAGGCGACGGGGTGCGGGCGGGCGGCGCCCGCCCGCACCCTTGCCATGCATCGTCAGGCATCACTACATTCATCGGCGGGCGCCGCCGTACGGCGGCTGAACGTCCCGCCCGAGCCGGGCAGTTCCGGTACGCGCCGTCGCGCGCGTCGGCACGCGAGGTCCCCGCAGCTTTCCGCACCGTCGGTCGTTGGACCGGCGGCCTGCCGAGAGGACCCCGATGTTGGCCCGGTAGTAGGGCCGCTCGAGGTCGGGGACTCCTACCGCAGTCTGCGGGAGGACACGCGCTTGAGGCCGTTGACCAGGCGGGTCACGGCCATTTTGGGTGGGTAGTGGACGAGCAAGGTGGACGTGGTTGTTCTCGCCGTTGAACTCGATCAGCTCGGCCTCGAAGTCGGCGCACACGTTCCGCATGACTTGTTCCATCCAGGACAGGTGTCGGTCACCGAATACCTTGTGCCGGACTTTGGTGACGAAGACCAGGTAGACGTGCATCGCGAAAACGCAGTGGCTGCCAGTGCGGATGTCTTCGAGTTCTGTCATAAACCATCGGTACGGTGGCGTCGTGCAGCTCCGGTACAACTACCGCGTGTACCCAACGCCCGGCCAGCAAATCGTGCTGGCAAAGGTATTCGGGTGCGCGCGGGTGGTGTTCAACGACGGGCTCAGGCTGCGCCAGCAGGCCCGCGAGCAGGGGCTGGCGTACGTCACGGACGTCGAGCTGTCCAAGCAGGTCATCACAGCGGCGAAGAAGACCGAGGCCCGCGCCTGGCTGGGCGAAGTTTCCAGTGTGGTGCTGCAGCAGGCCCTCGCGGACCTGAACACCGACTACCGCAACTTTTTCGCCTCGGTCACAGGCAAGCGCAAGGGCCACAAAGTGGCCCCGCCCCGGTTCCGGTCGCGCAAGGACAACCGGCAGGCCATCCGGTTCACCAAGAACAGCAGGTTCAAGGTGCTCGACAACGGCCGCCTGCGACTGCCGAAGATCGGCGATCTGCAAGTGCGCTGGTCCAGGGCGTTGCCCTCGGACCCGTCGTCCGTGGCGGTCATCAAGGACGCGGCCGGACGGTACTTCGCCTCGTTCGTCGTGCAGACCCCCGAGGACGAGACGCTGCCGCCGGTCGACTCCGAGGTCGGCATCGACCTGGGCCTGACGCACTTCGCGGTGCTGTCCGACGGCACGAAGATCGCGGCGCCGAAGTTCCTGCGTCGAGCGGCCCGCAAGCTCAAGCGGTTGCAGCAGGACTTGTCCCGCAAGCAGAAGGGCTCGGCCAACCGAAAGAAGGCCGTCGTGAAGGTGGCCCGCGCTCACGCGCGGGTGGCCGACACCCGGCGGGACTGGCAGCACAAGCTGTCCACGACGATTATCCGCGAGAACCAAGCGGTGTACGTCGAGGACCTTGCCGTTGCCGCTCTCGGCCGCACGAGGCTCGCCAAATCGGTACACGACGCCGGGTGGGCCAGCTTCACCGCAATGTTGGAGTACAAGGCCGACCGGTACGGGCGCACCTTCGCCCGGGTGGACCGATTCTTCCCGTCCACCCGGATGTGCTCCGACTGCGGACGCATCAACGACAAGATGACGCTCAACATCCGAGCGTGGGACTGCCCCTGCGGGGCGACCCACGACCGGGACGTGAACGCGGCCATCAACGTGCTCGCCGCCGGACGGGCGGAGAGTCGAAACGACCGTGGAGCGCACGTAAGACCGGCATCCGTGCCGGCAGCGCGCAGAGAAGCGGTAACCCACCCGGACGCTGCGCGTTCCACGCACAGCATGCAGGGAATCTCCGTCCTTCAGAGCGGAGAGGGCGTCAATGCAACCACGTCTTCGTCCGGGCCAACCGCGATCTGTCCGTGGTGGGGGCGGTCCGCTACGGCCGGCTCTGGGTGCGGCACACCACCGCCCTCCCGGCCGACCACGTCACGTTCCTAGCCATGACCGACGCCGCCGACGGCAACCGTGACCTGCGGATGGGTGGTCAGAACGGGGCGTTTCAGTGGAACCGGGCCTCCGACGACGCGACCCTGCCCGAGCAGAGCCCGGCCGGGGTGGCGCTGAGCGTGCCGCTGCCCACCGGCCGCTGGTCCTGCGTGGAGTTCATGGTGGACGGGAGCACTGGGCAGTTGCGCACCTGGCTCGACGGCGCGGCGGTCGCCGGGCTGACCGCCGACGGCGTGCCGACCCACGACGTCGACGGGCAGTGGTACGGCCGGACCTGGCGCCCGCAGCTCACCGACCTCAAGCTCGGCTGGGAGAGCTACGGCGGCGCGGCCGACACGCTCTGGTTCGACGACGTGGCGCTGGGCGCCACCCGGATCGGCTGCTGACCGGCCCGCGGCCGGGCGGTCCCTCGGGGCCGCCGGGCCGCGGTCGATCATCCAGCGTTCACCCGGTCTTCGGAGCACGGTCGCCGCGTGGGGTCTGTACGTCGGGAAGGATCACCGCCAGACTGGGCGCGATCGGACAACGACACCGATCGATATCGCCGCCCAGTTCAGGAGGACCCCTTGACCACGCTCGCGACCCCGCTCCGCTCCACCGGCACCCGCCTGCGCCGCGCCCTCGGCGCGTGCGCCCTGCTCACCGCCATGGTCGCCGCCGCGCTCGTCGGCCCGCCGGCGGTCTCCACCCGGCTCGCCGAGCCGGCCCAGGCCGCCGTCTACAGCTCCTGCACGATGATCCGCTGCGCGGACGCCCGCACGGCGCGCTCGGGCTGGTCGGCCAGGAGCTTCCCGACCAGCCGCGGCTGGTACTCCTGGAGCGGTGGCCTGTGCAACTTCGCCGGCGGCCGGTTCTACAACTACGAGGGGCAGCTTCCCACCAACGCCACCTACTACGAGTACGACGTCTACCCGCGCGCCTGCGGCGCCGCCCGGGACGCGTACCGGATCGTGGTCAACAAGAGCACCGGGGTGACCTGGTTCTCGCCCGACCACTACGCCAACTTCTACCGGCTCTGACAGGCGTCGGGGCGGGTCGGGCCGGCGGGCCCGCCCCGCGTCGACCGGGAAGGATGGACCCATGGGCGCAGCGTCCCCGCAGCCGCCGGCCTGGCTCGTGCTCGACGCCGGGTCGGAGCCCGAGCCGGCCGGGGTGTGGGTGGCCGCGACGGCCGCCCGGACCCGGGGCGGGCTGCACGAGGCGCTGGCCGCGGCCCTGCCCCTGCCCGACTGGTTCGGACGCAACTGGGACGCGCTTGCCGACGTGCTCGCCGACCGCCTCGACGCCGGCCCGCTGACCCTCGTCGTTCGGGACGCGGCGGACCTGCTCGCCGACGAGCCGCCGGCCCAGCTCGGCACCCTGCTCGACGTGCTCGGCGGGGTCGCCGCCGGCGGGCACCACTCGCTGCGCGTGCTGCTGCGCGACCATCCCGACCGGCTGCCCGCGCTGCGGACCCGGATCACCGCCGCCCTGGGCGGCCGGGTCGGCGCCCCACCCGCCGACGCCGACTGATCCGGTCAGTTCGGCTGGTCGAGGATGGCGCTGAACCGCTCCTCGGCCAGGTCGAGCTGGGCGAAGATGTGCCGCTTCACCGGAGCGGACAGCGGCGTGTCCGGCCGGGCGATGAGGTCGCGGAAGACCGGCACGAGTGGCCGGTACTTGGCCGCCGACCGGGCCACCTTCGGCCCGACCGTGTGGATCACACCGACCCCGTTGTCGGTGAAGTCCGACACCTTGATCACCCGGGCCCACGGCTCCCGGTCGAGGCTCGCCGCCACGTGCTCCCGGTACTGGACGTGCCGGTCGCGCCCCGGGTCGTACGCCGGGTTGGTGACCGCGCCGACCAGCCGGGCGACCCGCGGCCCGAACCGCTCGGCCAGCGCGGCCAGCGCCGCGGGCGTCGGATCGGCCGGAGCGTCCGGGCCGGCCAGCTCCGCCGGGTGGTCCTCCACCGCGTCGTGCAGCAGGCCCGCGACGATCACGTCCACGTCGCGCACCTGGTAGTGGTGCATCATCCGGATCGCCACCCGGAGCAGGTGGTTCAGGTACGGCTCGCGCACCCGCCGGTCGTCGCGGTGCAGTTCGGCGGCGAGGTCGAGGGCGGCGGTGAGCCGCTGCCGGGCGGGCTCGTCGAACGCCTCGATCTCCAGCCGGAAGCGCGCCAGCAGGCCCGGCTCGCCGTGGATCTCGGTGATCGCGTGCATCGGCATGGTCGCCAGGTAGGCCGGGAACTCCATGCGTCCCTTATAGCTGATCTTCGCCAGGAAGGGTCGCCCTGGTCGGCCTCCCGACCGCACCGGCTCAGCTTCCGGTCAGCCGCTTGACGAGGCGGACCGTGGTGCCCTCCGGGCTGCCGACGACGCTCGCCTCGTCCATCACCCCGGCCATGATCAGTTGTCCCCGGCCCCGGTCGGCGCCGTCCGCGCCGGCGTCCTTGCGCCAGCCGCCGCGGTCACGCACCTCGATCATGAGCCGGTCGTCGGACAGTTCGGCGCGGAGCGTGGTGACCCCCTCCGGGGCGAAGCGGTAGCCGTGCTCGATGGCGTTGGCGCACGCCTCGCCGGCGGCGATGAGCACCGTCTCGACGTCGTACTCGGTCACCCCGTGGGCGCGCAACCAGCGGCGCAGCCGCTCCCGGCCGGGGGCGAGCCGCCCCGGGTCGGCGGGCAGGTCGAGGGTGAAGACCGGGGCCGCGCCGGCCGGGTCGTCGCCCGGCACCAGCCCGGCGGCTGTCCCACCCTCCACGTCCGGTCCCCCGTCCCGCGCACCTGCCGGGCCTGGGCGCTCGCCGTCACCGTCCCGTCCTGTCCGTCATTGTCCCCGGTCGGGCCCGGCGGTATTCCTCGACCCGGGGGTTGATTCCGACCGGATGTCCGGGCCTGCCGGCGGTCCGCCCGGAGCACACGCGGTGCCGCGGGGTCGCGGGTCACAATCGGCGGGTGGACCGGGTGCTGGACCTGCTCGTGGCGTTGCCGCCCGCCCTCGTCCTGGCCCTGGTGTTCCTGCTGCCGGCGCTGGAGGCGTCGACCTTCCTCGGGCTGCTCGTGCCGGGCGAGATCGCGGTGCTGGTCGGCGGGGTGCTCGCCCACGAGGGGCGGCTGCCGCTCTGGGCCGTGGTGGTCGCGGCGGTCGCCGGCGCGGCCCTCGGCGACCAGGTCGGCTACCTGGTCGGCCGCCGGTACGGCCGGCGGCTGCTGGCCCGCGTGCCCCGCCGGTTCGTCCGTTCCGGGGAGCTGTCGCGGGCGCTGGAGCTGGTCCGCCGCCGGGGCGCGGTGGCGGTGGTGCTCGGCCGGTGGGCGGCGGCGCTGCGCGCCCTGGTCCCCGGCCTGGCCGGGATGAGCGGCATGCCACGCGGTGCGTTCACGGTGGCGAACCTGGCCGGCGGCGCGCTCTGGGCGGTGACCGTGGCGTTGCTCGGCTACCTGGCGGGGGCGTCGTTCCGGCTGCTGGAGCGGCGGCTCGGCTGGGGCGGCGAGGCGCTGCTCGCCCTGGTGGCGCTGGTGGTGGTCGTGCGACTAGTGCGGGCCCGGCGGGCCGCCCGCCGCGAACGGGCGGACACCGCCGAGCCGCGCTGATGCCCGGCGGCCGGTGGTGCGGCCGCGGGGGGAGCGGGTCAGTCGGCGACCAGCTCGTCGCCGCCGCCCCACTGCGTGCTGCGTTCCCGTTGCCGCCGGACCAGGTAGGTGCCGGGGGCGATGCCGGAGCCGCCGTGCTCGGGGTGGATGAGGTACGCCGGCCGGGCGCACCGCAGCACGCCGACGGCGAGGAACTGCGGGTCGGCGACGTCGGTGGTCCACTCGGCGTCGCCCGGCCCGGCGACCAGGGTGTGCGGGTTTCCGCCGGCCGCCCCGCGCAGCAGTTCGACGCCGCCGGGCGGCACCGGACGCCAGCGCGCCCGGGGCGACGGCTGCACGTCGTCGAGCACCTGCAGCGGGATGACGATCAGGTCGCCCTGGGCCTGGAGGCCGTCGACGACGGGGATGCGGACCTGCTGTTCGAGGTGGTCGAGCACGGTCAGCCCGGTGCGGCCGGTCAGCTCGGCAAGGGTCATGGTCATGGTCATGGTCATGGTGATCACCTTCAGGTTCGGCGGAGGAGTCGGGCGTACTGGTCGCCGGTCAGGCCGTAGGACCAGCCGGCGGCGGCGACCGGGTCGTCGAGGTGGGCGGGCACGGTGAGGCCGTACCGGCGGCGCCGGCCGTCGCGCTCGACGGACCCGTTGACCGCCAGCAGCACCCGGGCCGGCCGCCCCCACACCTGGCGGGGCAGGTCGTAGAGCTGGAGCCGGCAGCCCGGGTTGCCCGGGTCGGGCGCCTCAGCGAGCAGCCGTAGCCGGGCCTGGGCCAGGTACGCGTCCCAGCCGAGGTGCTCGATCGCGCAGCGGCGCACCTCGACGTTGCGTTCCCGAGCGATCCGTTCGACCGTCGGCCCGTGGACCACCCACTCCGGCACGGCGGTGCCGTGCCAGGCGTGACCGCCGGTCCCGTCGGCGTATCCGGCGGCCGGGCCGTGTCCGTTGTGGCTGCGCCGCTCGCCGTGGTAGGCGCCGGGGACCGGCTCGGTGTGCGCCACCGTGGTCCGTTCGGTGACCACGCAGACGCCCTCCCTCGGCCACCACCAGCCGCAGGAGCGGGCCACCTCGGCCCAGAGGTCGAGCTGGCGGTCGTCGGCCGGGTGGTAGCGGCCCGGCCAGAGGCGTCGGCGGACGTCGTAGTGCGCCAGCCAGGGCGCGTCGTGCTGCCCGTGCCAGCGCAGGCCGGGCGGCTCCGGAACCGCCGCGACCAGCCCGCTCAGCACCACCGCCCGGACCCCGTCGCGCACCGTCCGGTACAGCGAGTCGCGGACCCCGACGTCGAGCACGTCCGACAGCCGAGCCCCGGCGTCGAGCGCCTCGGTCGGCGGCCGGGTCGCGACGAGCGGATTCCGCCCCACCCACCAGGGCGCGTCGCCGGGGCTGCCGATCCGATCGTCGAGCCGGCGGCGCAGGGCGTGCACCTCGTCGGCGAGCTGCTGCGCCAGGTGCCACGGGCAGCCCGGGTCGGGCGGGCCGCCGTAGCGGATCGGGGGTTCGTCCAGCAGGTCGACGGCCTGCCGGGGACTGGCCGCCCAGTGAAAGCGGGGGCGGGGCCGGCCGAGCCGGGCGTAGAGGCTGGTGATGGCCCGTTCCGCGCGGTCCCGATCGGCGGGTGCGGTGCTCAGCGCGGTCCAGAGCCAGTCGTCGCGGAGCTCCGCCGCCCGGTACCAGTGGTCGAGCTGATCGGTCAGATTCCGGTTGATTCCGGCGCGGCGTCGGGCCCGCTGCCGGTTGCGCGCGCTCATCGCGCGAGGGCGGTCACGCCCTTTCTCTCGATCATGAAAGCGATGGTGACAGGATCCGCCCGGACCGGCAACGCGATTATCGGCCGGGACCGGCGCCCCCGAGGAGGGATGCCGGCGGTCTGCGGCGCGCCCGAGTTGACGTAGAGGTTGTTCCGCTCGACCAGGTTGCCGGCCGGCGAGGAGCCCTCGCCCACGTGCGTCGGGTCGGTCATGTTCTCGAACGAGTTCCCCTCGACCAGCACACCGGCCCCGCAGGTCGTGGCGATGCCGTAGCTGTACGACGGGTTGGCCGTGTTCACGTAGTTGTTGAACACGTGCACCGGGTTGCCGAAGCGGACCCGCGGGTTGCGCTGGAAGCAGTTGCTGAACGCGTTGTGGTGGTAGGTCACCTTCAGCTTGCCGGTGTCCTCGCCGGAGTTGCTGTCGCTGTGCTCGACCAGCGAGCACTTCACGTGGTCGTGCAGCCGGTTCCAGGAGACGGTGACGAAGTTCGACCCGTGGGTCACGTCGAGCAGTCCGTCGTGGTAGTCGGTGCCGCTGGTGGTGTCGCTGGACAGGTCGTTGTGGTCGATCCAGACGTTGGTGGAGTTGTCCAGGTGGATGGCGTCGCCGTTGCCGACGCCGGCGCGTACCTTGGCGATCTTCAAGTTGCGGACGACGATGTTGTGGGCGTCGCGCAGGTTGAGGCCGCAGCCGGTCAGCCCGGAGCCGGCGCCGACCCCGATGAGGGTCTTGTTCGAGCCGACCCGGATCTCGGTCGAGCAGGTGAAGTTCCCGTTCACCCGGACGGTGGTCGCCACGTCACCCTCGACCGCGTCGGCCAGCGCCGTCGGGCCGCTCACGGTCACCGTGCCGCCGCCGGCCCCGCCGGTGGTGCCGCCGTTCTGGGTGGCCCAGCCGACCAGCCCCGTGGTGGGCGGCGGGTCGGTGGGCGGCGGCGTGGTCGGCGAGGTGGTCGGCGACGCCGTGGGGGAGGAGGTGGCCGGCGGCGTGCCATGCAGGACGTCGACGGCGCGAACCTCTGGGGCGGGCGCACCTACGTCCGGGGCACCGGCTACACCTGGCAGGACGACCACGGCGTCATCGCTCACACCGGCTGGCGGGACCGGACCGCCGACCGGCTCGACCACGACCTGGAGTGGCGGGACCGGGTCGGCCGGCCGCTGCTGCGCGAGCGCCGCCGGCTCACCGCCACCCCGGCCGGCCCCGACGCCTGGTGGCTCGACGTCGACGCCACCCTCACCGCCGCCACCGGGCGCGACGTGCACCTGGGCAGCCCGGCCACCAACGGCCGTCCCGGCGGCGCCGGCTACGGCGGCTTCTTCTGGCGGGCCGCGGCCGGCGGGGAACCCGACGTGTTCACCGGGGACGCCGCGGGGGAGGAGGCGGTCAACGGCTCGGCCGCGCGATGGCTGGCGCTCACCGGCGCCGGGCCGGGCGGCGCGGCGTACACCCTGGTCTTCACCGGGCTCGAGCCCGGCGACCGGTGGTTCGTGCGGACCGCCATGTATCCGGGCGTCTGCGTGGCGTACGCCTTCGACCGGCCGGCCGTGGTCGCCGCCGGACGGCCCCGGCGCAACCGGCACCGGGTGCTGGTCGCCGACGGCCGGCTGGACCGCGCGGCGGTGGCCGCCCGGCTCGACCACCGGGCCACCGGCCGGGGCTGAGGCCGGTCAGGCCGGGGCGGGGCCGAGGCTGTCCCGGCGGACCAGTTCGGCCGGAAGGGTCTCCACCCGGTCCCGGTCCCCGGCCGGGTCCAGCGCCAGGGTCATGGCCCGCGCGCCGAGTTCGGCCAGCGGCAGCCGGACCGTGGTCAGCGCCGGGGTCACGTCGGCGGCGATCGGCATGTCGTCGAAGCCGACCACGGAGACCTCCGCCGGCACCCGCACCCCGCGGGCACGGAGCAGGTTCAGCGCGCCGACGGCCATCGAGTCGTTCAGCGCCACGATCGCGGTCAGCCGCGGCGTGGCGTCCAGCAGCTCCGCCGCGGCCCGGGAGCCGCCGTCACGGGTGAAGTCCGCGTATCGGATCCGCGCCTCCGGCAACGGCTCGGCCAGCCCGGCGGCGAGCCCGGCGAGCCGGTCGCTGGTGGTGGTGAGGGCGCGGGGACCGGCGAGCACGCCCACCGCCCGGTGACCGAGCCGGCGCAGCTCCGCGCCGAGCAGGCGGGCGCCCTCCTCGTTGGCCGGCAGCACGGCGTCGCCCCGGTGCCGGTGCCGGCCGATCAGCGCCACCCGGCCGCCGGTGGCCGCGTACGCGGCGAGCCGCTCGTCGAGCAGGGCGTTGACCGTGGGGTCGCGGTAGCCGGAGCCGGCCAGCACGATCGCGGCGACCTGCTGGGCGCGGAGCAGGTCGACGTACTCCACCTCGCGCTCGGGGTCGCGGTAGCTGTTGCAGATGATGACCAGCCGGCCCCGCTCGGTGGCGACCCGTTGCAGCCCCCGGGTCACCTCGGCGAAGTACGGGTCGGAGACGTCGTGCACCAGCACGCCGACCACGCTGCGCTGCGGCCGGGCCAGCAGCTGGGCGTGCGCGTTCGGCACGTACCGCAGCTCGGCGACGGCCTTCAGCACCCGCTCGCGCAGCTCGTCCGCGACCGGCTTGCTGCTGCCGTTGATGACCCGCGACGCGGTCGCGGGGGAGACGCCCGCCCGACGGGCGACGTCGGCCAGCGTCGCCATCGCACCCCCTCGCACACCCGGTGGCCGAGAGGCTACCGCAGCACCGCCGGGAAAGGCCCTTCCCTGGTCGGCGGAGGCGGCGGTCATCCGGAGCGGGCGGTGGGGCGGGAGGTGGTCGCGGTGGTGCGGACGGCCTTGACGATGGCCGGGACGGAGCCGATCAGCAGGACCAGCGCCCAGATCAGCGCCACCACGGAAGCTGGTCGACCGCGAAGGCCGGCTGCTGCTGCAACTCCGCGAGGCGCAGGCGCCGCGCCACCCCAACGTCTGGGGCCTGCCCGGCGGGCACTGGGAACCCGGCGAGACCGTCGACGAGACGGCGCTGCGTGAGCTGTGGGAGGAGACCGGGTTGCGCCCGGCGGCGCCGCTGCGGCTCTTCGCCGTCCAGGAGGTCCCCGAGATCGACCGGGTCAAGCACTACTTCTTCGGCGGCACCGGCGCCCGGCAGGAGGACGTGGTGCTGGGCGAGGGCGCCGCGATCGTCTTCACCACCCCCGAGGCGCTGCGCGACGGCTGGCCGTACACCCCGCGCACCGCGGAGGTGCTCGACCGCTTCCTGGCCTCCCCGGAGTACGCCGAACTCGTCGCCGGCTGTGTGGCTCAGCCGGGCGGCGGCTGCCAGTCGGCGTACCGGGCCATGCCGCGCAGCGCCGCCCGGGCCGGGGTCAGCCGGAGCACGCCGTCGCGCAGGGCCACCGCCGCCGGGTGGCGCAGCTGCTGGCCGTACCGGGCGGTGCGGGCGGAGGCCCGGGCGACGGCCTGGCTGCGGGGTCGCCGCTGGCGGTCGTACCCGGCCAGCGCCCCGGCCAGGTCGGCGGACCCGCCGGCGCAGACGGCGCCGAGCACCACGGCATCCTCGATGGCCTGCCCTGCGCCCTGCCCCAGGTGCGGCGTCATCGCGTGCGCCGCGTCGCCGAGCAGAGCCACCCGGCCCCGCACGTACGACGGCAGCGGGGTGACCAGGTGCAGCAGGTCGGTGCGGAGCACCGCCTCCGGCGGGGTGGCCGCCAGCAGCGCGGGTATCGGGTCGTGCCAGCCGCCGAAGCGGGCCCGGACGGCCGCCAGCTCGTCCGGCTCGCGCCCGCCCGGCGGGGCCGTCTCCGCCGCGTACCAGTAGAGCCCGCCGTCGCCGAGCGGGACGGTGCCGAACTCGCGGCCCGGCCCCCAGGTGACCGCCGTCGCCACCGGTGTGGGCCAGCGGATCGCCGCCCGCCAGGCCGTCGAGCCGGAGTACGCCGGCGCCGGCAGGTCCGGCCAGAGCCGCCGGCGCAGCACGCTGTGCAGCCCGTCGGCCCCGACCACCAGGTCCGCCCGCAGCGTGGTCGGCGCGCCGTCCCGGCGGTACGTCACCGCGGGGAGGTCCGCGTCGACGTCGACCACGTCGGCCCCGGTGACCAGCGCCGAGGCCGGCAGGGCGGCGCGGAGCAGCCGGTGCAGCGCGGTCCGGTGGATGCCGAGCGCGGTGGTGCCGAGCGCCCGTTCCAGCTCGGCCCCGTCGATCCGGGACAGCCACCGGCCGTCCCGGGTCCGCAGCCCGCCCGGCGTGTCCGGCACGCCGTGCCGGCGGATCGCGTCGCCGACGCCGAGCGCGTCGAGCCCGCGCAGCGCGTTCGCCATCAGGGTCAGGCCGGTGCCCAGCTCGCGTGGCTCGGCGGCGCGTTCCAGCACGGTGACCCGCCAGCGCCGGCGGTGCAGGGCCAGCGCCGCCGCGAGCCCGCCGATGCCCGCGCCGACCACGATCGCGTGCGGCTCGCCCATGCCGACCACCCTTCTACGCCTGTAGAAAGCCATACTACATCCGTAGAACGGAGACGAGGAGGGGCGACAGTGAGCGGACGGGCGGACCGGTTGGCCCGGCTGGCCGACGCGGCCGTGGAGCTGCTGGCCGAGGGCGGCATGCGGGCGCTGACCCACCGTGCCGTCGACGCGCGGGCCGCGATGCCGCCCGGCACCACCTCGGCGTACCTGCGGACCCGGCAGGCGCTGACCGAGGCCGTGGTCCAGCGCCTAGCCGACCTCGACCGGGCCGACCTGGCGGCCCACGAGCTGCCCACCGAGCCGCCCCGCGCCGCCCCGGCGCTCGGGCCGGGCGATCTCGACCAGCTCGCCACCGGGGTGGCCGAGGTGCTCGACGGCTGGCTGACCACCGGACGCACCCGGGCCCTCGCCCGGTACGCCTGCCTGCTGGAGGCGGTGCACCGGCCCGAGCTGCGCCGGATCCTGGACCACGGCACCGTGCTCCGCGTCCAGGCCCGGGACCTGCTGGCCCGCGCCGGGGCGCCGGATCCGCGCCGGCAGGGCGACCAGTTCGTCGCGTTCGTCGACGGGCTGCTCTTCGACCGCCTGGTCGGCGCCGGGTCGCTCAGCGCGCCGCCGCCCGGCACCCCGGCCAGCCGGGACGACCTCCAGGCCGCGGTGCGTACGCTGCTGCGGGCGTTCACCAGGGCCTGATCTGCGTGACCGCCGCCACCGGTTCGGGGTGGCGCCCACCGCTGCCGGCCGGCGCGCCGGGCCGGAGGATGGGGTGGGCAGGGCGACGGGAGGCGGGCGATGGCGGGGTTGGACAGGGTCCGGCAACTCCGGTCCGGCGTGTCTGACGCCACGCCGCGACCCGGAGCAGCCGTCCGGGAGGCGGCCGGGCGGCTGCGGCGGGGCTGGCTGCCGGTGGTCGAGGCGACCCTGGCGGCCACCGTCGCGTGGATCCTGGCCACCCGGCTGGTCGGCCACCCGCAGCCGTTCTTCGCCCCGGCCGCCGCGCTGATCGTGCTCGGCCAGGCCCGCGGCCAGCGAATGCGCCGGGCGGTCGAGGTGGTGCTCGGCGTGGCGGCCGGCGTGCTCGTCGCCGACCTGGTGGTGCAGGCGCTCGGCCCGCGGACCACCTGGACGGTGCTCACCGTCATCCTGCTCACCGTCGCCCTGGCCGTGGCGATCGGCGCCAGCTCGGTCACCGTGGTGCAGGCCGCCGTCTCCGCGCTCTACCTGGTGGTGGTCTCCCCGCCGACCGAGTCGCTGGTGCCGTTCCGGTTCGTCGACGCGTTGATCGGCGGCGCGGTGGCCGTGGTGGCCAGCCAGCTCGTCGACGCCCGCCGGCCGCTCGCCCCGCTGGTCAGCGAGTTCCGGCACACCTTCGAGGAGCTGGCCGGCGTGCTCGGTGCGGTCGCCGAGGCGCTCGACCGGGGCGACGACGCGGCGGCGCTGGCCGCGCTGGAGCGGGCCCGGCACGCCGACGCCGGGGTGGAGCGCCTGCGCGGTGCGGTGCAGGCCGCCGGCGAGGCACTTCGGCTCAACGTGCGCCGCCGCCGGCACCTGGGCCGGCTGCGCTCGGTGGAGGGCTCGATCCGGCAGATCGACTACGCGGTCCGCAACGTCCGGGTGCTGGCCCGCGCCGCGGTCACCCTGACCCGCGGCCCGGCGCCGGTCCCGGCCGAGCTGGGCGGCGCCGTACGGACCCTGGCCGAGGCGGTGCGCTCGGCCGGCGACGCGCTCGCCGCCGACCTGACCGGGCAGGACGCCGTCGCCGACGCGCACGCCGAGCGGGCCGAGGTCGCCGCGCTGGCGGCGGTCCGGGTGGCCGGACGGCTCTTCACCCCGGGCCAGACCCTGCCGCTCGCCATGATCATCGGTCAGGTCCGGGCCACCGCGATCGACCTGCTGCGCGGAGTCCGCGGCGACGACGACGCGACCGTGCTCGCCCGGGTCGACGCGGCGGTCACCGGGCCGGGGCGCTGACCCGGCTCACCCCACCAGCCAGTCCACCGCCCGTCGCCGGATCTCCGCCGGCACCTCGTGTCCGCCGGCGAACTCGGCGTACTCGGCGGTATAGCCGAGGGTGTGCAGGCGGGGCACCAGCCGCCGGCTGCACACGTCGACCGGCAGCACCCGGTCGTCGGTGCCGTGCGAGACGAACAACCGGGGCCGGCCGTGGGTGACCAGCGGCGCGGCGAAGCCCGGGGAGAAGGCCAGCACCGAGTCGACCAGGTCGCCGTTGGTCAGGCCCAGGGAGAGGGCGTACGAGGCCCCGTCGGAGAAGCCGCCGACCGTCACCCCGGACACCGGGTACGCGCGGAGGGTCGCGGCCAGCAGCGCGTCGATCCGGGCCACGTCCGGGCCGTACCCCTCCGCGATCAGGTCCCAGGTGCTCGCCGAGGCCTGCGGGGCGAGCAGCAGCAGCCGGTGCGCGTCGGCCAGCGGCAGCAGCAGGTCGAGGCCCTGCCGGGCTGAGCCCCCCGCCCCGTGCAGCAGCAGCACCAGCCGGTACGGTCCGGCGCCGCCGGTGGGCACGTGGCGCAGCGCGGGCGGCCCGCCCGCCGGGTCGGGAAGTTCGGCCGGCCCGGTCGGGCCGGGTGCGGCCACGGCCATGGGACGGGCGGTCAGCCGGCCGTGCCGGTACCCCTCCTCGGGCTGCCGGTGCGGCGGCGCTGGTTCGGTCACCTCGCCCCCCTGTCGTCGGTCGGGTCGGGCGGCGGATACCCGGCTCCCGGCGCCTCAACCGCCCGGCTGCCGCTCAGGCGCTCTCCCGCGCCACCAGCCGGGACGGGAACGCGGTCACCGGGAGCACCGGCCGGCCGTCGAGCACGGCGGTCGCCGCCGCGGTGGCGATCCGGGCCACCGGGTGGGTGGCGGTGGTCAGTGCCGGGCTGCTCACCGCCGCGTACGGGATGTCGTCGAAGCCGCCCACCGCCACGTCGTGCGGTACCCGGATCCCGCGCCCGCGCAGCGCGGCGATCACGCCCAGCGCGGTGGCGTCGCTGGCCGCGTAGATGGCGTCGATGTCCGGCCAGCGGCTCAGCACCTCCAGCGCCGCCCGGCCGCCCCGCGCCGCGGTGAAGTCGCCGTTGACCAGTCGCGCCGGCAGCCCCGCGGCCCGCATCAGCCCCTGGTACGCGGTCACCGACCGCTCCGCGCAGCTCAGCCAGCGCGGACCGGTGACCATGGCGATCCGGCGGCGGCCGCCCGCGTACAGGTGGCGCAGCACCGCGCCGGCGCCGGCGGCGTTGTCCACGTCGAAGGAGGGGACGGCCGGCGAGCCCGTGCCGATCGAGACGACCCGCCCGCGCAGCCCGGCGGGGACCGCGTCGAGCGCCCGCGACGTGGTGTTGACCAGCAGCACCCCGCAGACGCTCCGGTCGTCGCCGAGCCGGCGCAGCCCGGCCGGGGCGTCCAGCGGCAGCCACTCCAGGGCCACCCCCACCCCGTGCGGGGCGCACACCCGGGCCACCGCGCTCACCAGCCGGTCCACGTACGGGTCGTCCAGCACGGTGGCGTCGGTGCCGGAGACCGCCACGACGAGGCGTACCCCGGCGCCCCGGACCAGCGCGCGGGCCGTGGTGTTCGGCACGTAGCCGAGCCGGTCGGCGGCGGCGCCGACCCGCTCCCGGGCGTCCACCGAGGCGAACCCGTAGCCGCCCAGCACCCGGGAGGCGGTGGCCCGGGAGACCCCGGCCGCCCGGGCCACGTCGTCGAGGGTCACCGCGCGGCTGGTCGGCGTGTTCATGTCTCGTCCTCCCCTGGGGGCCGTTCTGTCGGCATCATGCCCGCTCGGGGCCCGCCGGGGTAAGGGCTGGGAAAGCTTGTCGTGATAACGCTCTCAGGTGTGCGATGGTCGTCGGACGACCACGGGGGAAAGGACCAGAACACCGTGAGCAGCACCATCAACGCGCCGGCCGAGGCGGGGTCCGTCGCGCCGCGGGCGGTCCTGGCCGCCCGCAACGGCGTGGCGGTCGTCTTCGCCCTCAACGGGCTGGCGGTGGCCACCTGGTTCTCCCGGGTGCCCGCGATCCGCGAGACGCTCGGACTGAGCGCGGGGCGGCTCGGCCTGCTGCTGCTGGCCATGTCGGCCGGCGCGCTGGTGGCCATGTCCACCGCCGGACTGGTCACCCTGCGGCTCGGCCCGGCCCGCACCGTGGTGGCCTCGACCGTGCTGGTCGCGCTCGGCCTGACGGTCGCCGGCCTCTCCGCCAGCCTGGCCGGCTCGCTCTTCGGCGTCGTGGTCGGGCTCTTCGCCGTGGGGTACGGCTCCGGCACCTGTGACGTGGGGATGAACGTCGAGGGCGCGGCGGTGGAGAAGCGGCTCGGCCGGACCATCATGCCCCGGTTCCACGCCGCCTGGAGTCTCGGTTCGGTCGCCGGGGCCGGGCTGGGCGCCGGAGCGGCCCGGCTGGGCGTACCGGTCGGCTGGCACCTGCCCGTGATCGCGGTGGTGGTCCTGGGCGGCACGCTGCTCGGCGCCCGCGCCTTCCTGCCCGCCCCGGCCGAGACGGCCGGCTCGACCGACCCGGCCACCCACCGGCGCGCGCTGCTGGCCACCTGGCGGGAGCCGCGCACCCTGCTCGTCGGCCTGTTCGTGCTGGTGATGGCGTTCACCGAGGGCAGCGCGAACGACTGGCTGGCGGTGGCGTTCGTCGACGGGTACGGCGTGAGCGAGGCGGCCGGCGCCGCCGTCTTCGGGGTCTTCGTGGTCGGCATGACCCTCGGCCGGACCGCCGGCACCGTGGCGATCGACCGGTGGGGCCGGGTGCCGGTGCTGTTCGGCACCATCGGGCTGGCCGTCACCGGGTCCACCTGCGCCGTGCTGGCCGGCTCCGGGCCGCTCGCCGTGGCCGGCGTGGCGCTCTGGGGCGTCGGGGCGTCGCTCGGCTTCCCGGTCGGGATGAGCGCCGCCGCCGACGACGAGGACCGGGCGCCGACCCGGGTCAGCGTGGTCGCCATGATCGGCTACACCGCCTTCCTCGGCGGCCCGCCGCTGCTCGGCTTCCTCGGTGACCGGCTGGGCATCCTGCCCGCCCTCGGCGTGGTCCCCCTGCTCCTGCTGCCCACCCTGGCCCTGGTCCCGGTGCTACGCCCCCGGGCCCGCTGACCACCGGCACGGCACGGCGGGCGGCCGGGGCCGTCAGCGGACTCCCACCCGGCTCGCAGCCGGTTGCCAGGTACGGGTGCTGCACTGGGTGGGACGCCGAGGAGAGGAGGCGGGCATGGGCTGGTTCAGCCGGAAGGCCGCCGACCCCACGACCCCGACGAAGCTCGACCGGGAGGCGACCCGGGACGACCTGGCCGCGCTGGAGGCCTTCGTGACCAGCCGGCGCGGGGTGGAGTTCTACCTGGAGCCGGAGACCACCGCCACCGACACCACCGTCGTGGCCATCGCCCACGACGGGGAGTGGATCCGCCGCCGCACCGGCTCGCCCCGGGCCGCCGCGAAGATCGCCCAGAAGCACGCGGTCCCGCTCTACGAGGCCGCCCGCACCGGCTA
Source organism: Micromonospora sp. NPDC023966 (assembly GCF_040639095.1). Taxonomy (NCBI): domain Bacteria; kingdom Bacillati; phylum Actinomycetota; class Actinomycetes; order Micromonosporales; family Micromonosporaceae; genus Micromonospora; species Micromonospora sp. NPDC023966. The sequence continues at coordinate 43,677 of NZ_JBEZZJ010000035.1, forward strand.
CCCGGAGCGGATGCGGGCCTGGAACCGGGCCCACCCGGAGCGCCGCGCCCGCTGACCCGGCCGGCTCCGGCCGGCGGGGCCGTCAGCGCTGCCCGCGGAAGGCGGTGGCCAACTCGTCGTCGTACGTGGCGATCGGCTGACCGTCGGCCGCATAGGCGACGAGCCGACCGTGCGTCATGGTCGCGGAGCGGAAGGAGAACGTCCGTGACCCGGGGTACGCGGCGAGCAGGGGAATGACCCGTGGCATCCCGCCGGGCGCGGAGTAGTACTCCAGCCGGGCCACCTGCCCGGAGACGACCCCGTTGACCCGCACCTTCGTCCGCTCGACGGCCGTGCCGAAGGTGACCGGCTCGTCCCCGCCGTACGCGGCGCACTCGGCCACGCCACGGCAGACGAAGAAGTACCGGGGGTTCGCCACGTCGCTCAAGGTGTACGCCTTGAAGGTCGGATCGGCACCGGCCGGCAGCGGCTGCACGGCGAAGAACGCCAGCGTGGCGGCGGCAGCCACGCCCACCCGCAGCCAGGCCCGGCCGGCGGTGGTCCCTCGCCGCGGTCGCGTCGCCGCGACCGCCACGCCGCCGAACCCGGCCAGGCAGAGCGCGCCCGCGCCGAGCGTGCGGGCGTTCTCGAAGAGGAACTGCATCCCTGGCCGGGTCGACACCGGGCCGAGCACGGCGCCCAGGGACACCACCATCGCCACGAGCAGGACGGCTCCGGCCACCTTGCGGGCCACTCCGGTGGTGCCGATCAGCAGCATCGCGGCCAGCACCGGCCAGATCTGGTGGTGCGTCCAGGAGACCGGAGACGCGGCCACGGTGGCGCAGCCGACGAGCACGGCGGCGTGACCCGGACGGCCGTGCACCGTGAGCTGCCGCGCCCGCAGCAGCGCCGCCACGCAGACGACGCCTGCCAGTGCGGCCCAGACCACTGGGAGGGACGCCGGGTCCACACCGATCCGGAGCAGCATCCCGTGCAGCGACTGGTTGCCCAGCGAGGCGAGGTCGCCGATCCGGGAGGTCTGCGCCACCGTGCCGGTCCAGTAGGTCCAGCTCTCGGCGGGCACCACGGCCGCGGCGATCGCCGCGCAGGCCAGGAAGGCGGCCACCGCCCGTGCGGCGTCGCGGTACCGGCCGCTGGCGAGGAAGTACGCCACGAAGAGCAACGGGGTCAGCTTGATCGCCGCGGCGACCCCGACCAGCACCCCGCGCCACCGGGCCGGCACGACTCCCATGCCGTCCAGGAGCGCCAGCAGCACGATGAAGACGCTCACCTGCCCGAAGCGCAGGTTGCTCTGGACCGGCGCGGAGAGCATCAGCACCGCGGCCACCGCGGCCACCGCCAGCGGCCGCCTGGCCGGCTCGGACGCCAGCACGCCACCGATCGGCACGGCGATGGCGACCACCGCCGCGACCGTCAGGAGCAGCCACACCGCCCCGACCACGGCCTCCGGGACCAGGGTGACCGGCGCGAGCACGAGGGCCGCGAAGGGCGGGTACGTGAAGGGACCCCCGTTCTCCGCGACGTACCCGTACAGCGGGCGTCCGGCCCGTAGGTCGGTCAGCGCCCCGTAATAGATGTGCAGGTCGGAGAGGTGATCGGGGCGCCGCAGCACCAGCAGGGTGGAGACCGTGGCGGTCAGCGCGAACGCCGCCCACAGCAGCATCACCCGTCGGTCCCGCATCGACCGAGGATAGGTCAGCCGGCCAGGGCCGCGTGGGCCTCGGCCGGCGTCAGCGGGTCGCTGTGGCTGGAGACGTACCACTCGTAGCCGGGTTCCAGCAGGCCGCGGGCCATGGCCAGGTCGGGGCCGTCGTCCGGCCCCCGCAGGTGCAGCGGCGGCGGGTACCAGCAGTCGCCGAGCAGCATGACGCCCGAGTCGGCCACCAGCACCACCGACGAGTCCGGGGCGTGCCGACCGCCGACGTGCCGGACCCGGACCCCGGTGGGCAGCGTCACCTCGTCGGTGAAGGTGCGGGTCGGTGGCAGGATCGCGAAGCCGTCCCAGGAGTCGACCGTCCGGGCCCGGGCCTGGAAGCTGGGGCCGAGCCGGGGGTTCGCCCGGACCTGCTCGTCCAGGTAGTCGTGGCTCCACGGCCGGGCCGCCTCGGCGCGCAGCAGGCCGACCGCGCTCTCGTGCCCGACGATCTCGACGCCGGGCCAGGCGCAGGCGCCCCAGACGTGGTCCCAGTGGTGGTGGGTGTAGACGAGCCAGCGCGGCTCCGGCAGGCCGGCCGCGGTCAGCGCGGCCCGGATCTCCCGGGCGTGGGCGGGGCTCTGCCCCGCGTCGACGATCACACTTCCGCGGTCGTCGGCGACCACGGCCACGGTCGGGCGGACCGCCTGCGGGTCGGGATCGCCGGGGAACAACCAGACCCGACCGGCGAGATGTCGCAGCGCCACCGGCAATTCCTCCCCCTCCGTGGCACCTCGTCCACAGGTGATCGCGATGCTATCGGCCGGGCACCGCTCCGGGCTGCCCGGCTGCCGCGACGCGATCTCCGGGCGCAGACCGGCGTACGCCGGGAATGCTCGTCGCGGGCCGCCGGAATACCGCCACTCCCATCGGCTCGCGCCATTGCGATCGGGCTGGAGAATGGCGCCGGCCAATCGACTGATGCGGATGCCGTCGGCCGGGTGGGGAGGCGGGGGACCCGGCATTGACCCACGCCGGGCGGCTGTGGCAGCATTCGCGGCCTGACGGCAGTGAAGGAAGCCGGTGCGATTCCGGCGCGGTCCCGCCACTGTCACCGGGGAGCGATCCCCCCTCGTGAGTCACGGCCGTGCGTGCGCGGTTGGAAGGCCGGGGGTGAGCGTCGATCCGGGAGCCAGGATACTTCGGCCGTCGGAGAGCCCCAGGGCGTGGACACCCGAGGAGGAACCGATGCACGGCCTTTCCGCCATCGACGACGATCGTCGTATCCGGCCGGCGCGCACCGACGCGCCGCTGACCGCTCACCGCGCCGCCCCGCAGGCCATCGCGCCGCGCGCCGGGCGGGCTCGCGCCGTCCGGCGCTGATCGCCCCGCCGGGTTCCGCACCCGGCCGGGCGCCCCTGCCGGCCCTGCGTCGGTGAGCCGTCCGCCGGATCCGCGTACCCGCCGAGTCCGCACCCGCCCCCGCCCGCCGCCGGCCCCGCCGCGCCGCCGGGCGTCACGCTCCGGAGCCGTCCGTGCGCATCCTGCTGCTCTCCACCGCCGACACCGACCTGCTCGCCGCCCGCGCCAGCGGCGCCGACTACCGGCTGGCCAACCCCGCCCGGGTCGCCGCCGACGCCGTGCCCGCGCTCCTCGACGGCGTCGACCTGGCCGTCGTACGCCTGCTCGGCGGCCGGCAGGCGTGGCCGGACGGCCTCGCCGCGGTGCTCGGCTCCGGCGTGCCGACCGTCGTGCTCGGCGGCGAGGCGGTGCCCGACGCGGAGCTGATGGCCGCGTCCACGGTGGCCGCCGGGGTGGCCGCCGAGGCGCTCGGCTACCTGGTCGAGGGCGGCCCGGAGAACCTCGCCGAGCTGGCCCGGTTCCTCTCCGACACGGTGCTGCTCACCGGCGAGGGCTTCGCCCCGCCCGCGCCCACCCCGCCGTACGGGATCCTCGGCCCCGACCCGGCGCCCGACGGCCGGCCCGTGGTCGGCATCGTCTTCTACCGGGCGCACGCCCTGGCCGGGAACACCGCCTTCGTCGAGACCCTGGCCGACGCGGTCACCGCGGCCGGCGGACAGCCGCTGCCGGTGTTCTGCGGCTCCCTGCGCGGGCTCGCCCCGGGCGCCGGCCCGCTCGAGGAGTTCGCGCGGTGCGACGCCCTGGTGGTGACCGTGCTCGCGGCCGGCGGGGCGGTCGCCGCGGACGCCTCCGGCGGCGGCGACGAGGACGCTTGGGACGTCGGCGCGCTCGCCGCCCTGGACGTGCCGATCGTCCAGGCGCTCTGCCTGACCGGCGACCGCGACCGGTGGGCGGCCAGCGCCGCCGGACTGTCCCCGTTGGACGCCGCCATGCAGGTGGCCATCCCCGAGTTCGACGGCCGCATCGTCACCGTGCCGTTCTCGTTCAAGCGGATCGACGCCGACGGGCTGTCGGTCTACCAGCCCGACCCGGAGCGCGCCGCCCGGGTCGCCGGCATCGCCGTCCGGCAGGCCCGGCTGCGGCACGTCCCGAACGCCGACAAGCGCCTGGCCGTCGTGCTCAGCTCGTACCCGACCAAGCACTCCCGGGTCGGCAACGCGGTCGGGCTGGACACCCCCGCCTCGGCGGTCCGGCTGCTCGCCGCCCTCGCCGAGGCCGGCTACCACCTGGGCGACCAGCCGGTGCCGGACGACGGGGACGCGCTGATCCACGCCCTGATCGCCGCGGGCGGGCACGACGTCGAGTGGCTCACCCCCGAACAGCTCGCCGCCGCCGAGGCGCGGGTGCCGGGGGAGACCTACCGGCGCTGGTTCGACGCGGTCCCCGCTCCGCTGCGGGAGCGGATGCGGGAGCACTGGGGCGAGCCGCCCGGCCACCTCTACACCGACGGCGGCGACATCGTCCTGGCCGGGCTGCGCTTCGGCAACGTGGCGCTGCTCATCCAGCCGCCCCGCGGCTTCGGCGAGAACCCCGTCGCCATCTACCACGACCCGGACCTGCCGCCCAGCCACCACTACCTGGCCGCGTACCGCTGGCTGGCCGCGCCGGTCGCCGACGGCGGCTTCGGCGCGGACGCCGTGGTCCACCTCGGCAAGCACGGCACCCTGGAATGGCTGCCCGGCAAGGGCCTCGGGCTGGCCGCCGACTGCGCCCCCGACGCGGTCCTCGGCGACCTGCCGCTGGTCTACCCGTTCATCGTCAACGACCCCGGCGAGGGCACTCAGGCCAAGCGCCGGGCGCACGCCGTGGTGGTCGACCACCTGGTGCCGCCGATGGCCCGTGCCGAGACGTACGGCGACCTGGCCAAGCTCGAACAGCTCCTCGACGAGTACGCCACCGTGCAGGCCCTCGACCCGGCCAAGGCGCCCACCGTCCAGCGGCAGATCTGGGAGCTGGTCCGCGCCGCCGAGCTGCACCACGACCTGCACCAGGCGGAGATGCCCGCCGGCGACGACTTCGACGACTTCGTGCTGCACCTCGACGGCTACCTCTGCGAGGTCAAGGACGTGCAGATCCGCGACGGCCTGCACGTGCTCGCCGAGGCGCCCGCCGGGGAGGCCCGGGTCAACCTGGTGCTCGCCGTGCTGCGCGCCCCGCAGGTCTGGGGCGGCGTCCGGGCGCTGCCCGGGCTGCGCCAGGCCCTCGCCGCCCACGCCGGCCTCGACGAGGCGGCGCTGCTCGCCGCGCCCGGCGCGCGGATCGCCGTGCCGGCGGCGCTCACCGAGGCGGTCGACGGGCCGGCCGCCACCGCCGCCGACGCCGTCGACCTGATCGAGGCCCTGGCCCGCCGGCTGGTGCTCGGCATGGAGACCCTCGGCTGGGACGAGACCAAGGCCGGCGCGGTGGTCGAGGAGGTGGTCGGCGGGCCGGCGCCCGACGCCACCGAGGTGCTCCGCTTCGCCGCCCGCGAGGTGGTGCCCCGGCTGGACCGGACCACCGACGAGATCGACCGGGTGCTCGGCGCGCTCGACGGCCGGTTCGTCCCGCCCGGCCCGTCCGGCTCGCCCACCCGCGGGCTGGTCAACGTGCTCCCCACCGGGCGCAACTTCTACTCGGTCGACCCGAAGGCCATCCCCAGCCGCAACGCCTGGGACGTCGGGGTGGCCCTCGCCGACTCGCTGCTGGCCCGGCACCTCGCCGACACCGGGGCGTACCCGCGCTCGGTCGGGCTCACCGTCTGGGGCACCAGCGCCATGCGGACCCAGGGTGACGACATCGCCGAGGTGCTGGCGCTGCTCGGCGTCCGTCCGGTGTGGGACGACCGGTCCCGCCGGGTCACCGGCGTCGAAGTGGTGCCCCTCGCCGAGCTGGGCCGCCCCCGGGTCGACGTCACGGTGCGCATCTCCGGCTTCTTCCGGGACGCCTTCCCGCACGTCGTCGCCCTGATCGACGACGCCGTCCGGCAGGTCGCCGCGCTCGACGAGCCGGCCGCGGAGAACTACGTGAAGGCGCACGTCGACGCCGACGTCGCCGAGCACGGCGACCCGCGCCGGGCCACCGCCCGCATCTTCGGCTCCAAACCCGGCGCGTACGGGGCCGGGCTGCTGCCGCTCATCGACGCCCGGAACTGGCGCACCGACGCCGACCTGGCCGAGGTGTACGCGGTCTGGGGCGGCTACGCGTACGGGCCGGGGCTGGACGGGCGGGAGGCGCGGGCCGACATGGAACGCTCCTTCGCCCGGATCGCCGTCGCCGTGAAAAACCAGGACACCCGCGAGCACGACATCGTCGACTCCGACGACTACTTCCAGTACCACGGCGGGATGGTGGCCATGGTCCGCCACCTCACCGGCGGCTCCCCGGCCGCGTACGTGGGGGACTCGGCCATGCCGCACGACGTGCGGACCCGCACCCTCGGCGAGGAGACCCGCCGGGTGTTCCGGGCCCGGGTGGTCAACCCACGCTGGATCGCCGCCATGCGCCGGCACGGCTACAAGGGCGCCTTCGAGCTGGCCGCCACCGTGGACTACCTGTTCGGCTACGACGCCACCGCCGGCGTCGTCGACGACTGGATGTACGAGCGGCTCGCCGAGGCGTACCTGTTCGACCCGGAGACCCGGGAGTTCCTGGACCGGTCCAACCCGTGGGCGCTGCGCGGCATCGCCGAGCGGCTGCTGGAGGCCGCCGACCGGGGGCTGTGGGCCGCGCCCGAGCCGGCCACCCTCGACCGGCTGCACGAGACGTACCTGGCCAGCGAGGGCGACCTGGAGGACCGGCAATGAGTGCGTACCCGTTCAGCGCGGTGCTCGGGATGGACGAGATGCGCCTCGCCCTGCTGCTCAACGCGGTCAGCCCGGCCATCGGCGGGGTGCTGGTCCGGGGCGAGAAGGGCACCGCCAAGTCCACCGCCGTGCGCGCCCTCGCCGGGCTGCTGCCTCCGGTCGACCGGGTCGCCGCCTGCCGCTTCGCCTGCGACCCGGCAGTACCCGACCCGGGCTGCCCGGACGGGCCGCACCCGGCCGGGTCGGCGGCCGAGCGCCGCCCGGCCCGCCTGGTCGAGCTGCCGGTGGGCGCCGCCGAGGACCGGGTGGTCGGCTCGCTCGACCTGGAGAAGGCCCTGGCCGAGGGGGTACGCGCCTACGAGCCCGGCCTGCTCGCCGCCGCCCACCGCGGCGTGCTCTACGTCGACGAGGTCAACCTGCTCCACGACCATTTGGTCGACCTGCTGCTGGACGCCGCCGCGATGGGCCGCTGCCACGTCGAGCGGGAGGGCGTCTCGGTCAGCCACGCCGCCCGGTTCCTGCTGGTCGGCACCATGAACCCGGAGGAGGGGGAGCTGCGCCCGCAGCTGCTCGACCGGTTCGGCCTCACCGTCGAGGTGGCCGCCAGCCGCGACCCCGCCGTACGCGCCGAGGTGGTCCGCCGCCGGCTCGCCGCCGACGCCGACCCGGCCGGCTTCGCCGCCGGCTGGGTGGAGGCGGACGCCGAGGTGGCCCGCCGGGTGGCCGCCGCCCGGCACCGGCTGCCCCGGGTGGCGCTGCCCGCCGCGGCGCTGCGGCAGATCGCCGAGGTCTGCGCGGCGTTCGACGTGGACGGCATGCGCGCCGACATCGTCACGGCCCGCACCGCCGTGGCGCACGCCGCCTGGCAGGGCCGGGACCGGGTGGCCGCCGACGACGTCCGGGTCGCCGCCCGGCTGGCCCTGCCGCACCGCCGCCGCCGGGACCCGTTCGACACGCCGGGGCTGGACGAGCAGCGCCTGGACGAGGCGCTGCGCCGGGCCCGCGAGCAGCACCCCGACGACGACCCCGACGACGACGGCCCGGACGGCGGACCCGGCAGCGGGCCCGGCCCGGACGGCGATCCCCGGGACCCGGCCGGCGGGCCGGGCGGCACCGGGTCGGACCCCGACGGTCAAGGCCGGCCGGACCCCGCGAAGGGCGGCGCCGGCGGTAGGGACCGCTCCGGGGGGTCCGACGACGGGCGCCCCGGGCCGCCGGACGGCGGGCGGGGCGGCGCGGGCCGCGACGGCCGCTGGCCGGCCAACGGCCGCGCCGACGCGACGGACCACGACGACCGGCCCGGCGACGGGACGGGCCACGACGACCGGTTCCGCGACCACCCCCACGGCCGTGACGCCGCCTCGGACAAGTCCGGCCACCCGGGCGAGGACCGGTCCGACGGCGGGAACGGGGACGGCCACGACGTCGAGCGGCCCGGCGGCGAGAACGGGGACGGTCCGCACCGGCCAGGCGATCGCGGTCGCGCCCGCCGGCCCGGAGCCGCCGGACGGCCGGGGGACCCCGACAGCGCCGAGGGACGGCCGGGGACCGTGGCCGTACCCGACCGGGGGCTGCGCGCCCGGCTGCTCAGCGCGCCCGGCGTGGGCGAGGGGGTGCCCGGCCGGCGCTCCCGGGCCCGCACCGGGCGCGGCCGCACCACCGGCGCCCGGGTGCCGGCCGGCCGGACCGGCGGGCTGCACCTGCCGGCCACGGTCCGGGCGGCCGCCCCGCACCAGGCCGCCCGGGGCCGGGCCGGTGGGCCGCTGCGGCTGCGCCCGTCCGACGTGCGCGAGGCGGTCCGCGAGGGACGCGAGGGCAACCTCGTCCTGTTCGTGGTGGACGCCAGCGGGTCGATGGGCGCCCACCAGCGGATGTCCGCCGTCAAGGGCGCCGTGCTGGCCCTGCTCACCGACGCCTACCAGCGCCGCGACAAGGTGGCCGTGGTCGCCTTCCGGGGCGCCGGCGCGCAGACCCTGCTGCCGGCCACCTCCTCGGTGCTGGCCGCCTCGGTCCGGCTGGCCGAGCTGCCCACCGGCGGGCGTACCCCGCTCGCCGAGGGGCTGCTCGCCGCCGCCGGCCTGCTCCGGGTGGAGCGGCTGCGCGACCCGAAACGCCGCCCCCTCGTGCTGGTGGTCACCGACGGCCGGGCCACCGCCGGCCCCCGCCCCCTCGACCGGGCCGCCCGCGCCGCCGCCGTGCTCGCCGCCACCGGCGCGCCGTGCGTCGTCGTCGACTGCGAGACCGGCCCGGTCCGCCTGCACCTGGCCCGCCGCCTCGCCGCCCAACTGCACGCCCCGCACCACCACCTCGCCGACGTGGCCACTGACCCGCTCGTCGGCCTGACCACGAGGAGCGCCGACTGATGCCGCAGGGGAAGCCGACCCACGTGCCCGCCGACGGGCTGACCACCCGGCAGCGGCGGCACCGGCCGCTGCTGATCGTGCACACCGGACAGATGAAGGGGAAGTCGACGGCCGCGTTCGGGCTGGCGCTGCGGGCCTGGACCGCCGGGCTGCCCATCGGCGTCTTCCAGTTCGTCAAGAGCGCCAAGTGGCGGGTGGGGGAGGAGAACGCCTTCCGGGCCCTCGGCGAGGTGCACGAGCGGACCGGGCAGGGCGCCCCGGTGACCTGGCACAAGATGGGCGAGGGCTGGTCGTGGATCCAGCGCGGCGGCGCGGCCGACCACGCCGAGGACGCCCGCGAGGGCTGGCGACAGATCCAACGCGACCTGGCCGCCGAGCGCTACGGGCTCTACGTGCTCGACGAGTTCACGTACCCGATGAAGTGGGGCTGGGTCGACGTCGACGACGTGGTCGCCACGCTGCGCGACCGGCCCGGCTTACAGCACGTGGTGGTCACCGGCCGGGACGCCGACCCGCGGCTGGTCGAGGCGGCCGACCTGGTCGCCGAGCTGACCAAGGTCAAGCACCCGATGGACGCCGGCCAGAAGGGCCAGAAGGGCATCGAATGGTGACCCCCTGGGCGCTACCCCGGCTGGTGGTGGCCGCCCCGGCCAGCGGGCACGGCAAGACCACCGTGGCCACCGGGCTGCTCGCCGCGCTGCGCCGCCGCGGCCTGGCGGTCAGCCCGCACAAGGTCGGCCCGGACTACATCGACCCCGGCTACCACGCGCTGGCCGCCGGCCGTCCCGGCCGCAACCTCGACCCGTGGCTGGTCGGCCCCGAGCGGATCGCCCCGCTGCTGCGCCACGGCGCGAGCGTGCCCAGCCCGGCCGACGTGGCCGTGGTCGAGGGGGTGATGGGGCTGCACGACGGCGCGGTCGGGCACGGCGGGTACGCCTCCACGGCGCACGTCGCCCGGCTGATCGAGGCGCCGGTGCTGCTGGTGCTCGACACCACCGCGCAGGGCCGCTCCGCCGCCGCGCTGGTGCTCGGCCTGCGCGCCTTCGACCCGGCGGTGCGCATCGGCGGGGTGGTCCTCAACCGGGTCGGCTCGCCCCGGCACGAGACGCTGCTCCGCGACGCGCTCGCCGAGGTGGACGTGCCCGTGCTCGGCGCGGTGACCCGGGCCGCCGAGGTGGCCGCGCCGTCCCGCCACCTCGGGCTGGTGCCGGTCGCCGAACGCGCGCCCGAGTCGGTCGCCGTGGTGGCCGCGCTCGCCGACCTGGTCGAGTTCACCGTGGACCTCGACGCCGTGCTGGCGCTGGCCCGCACTGCGCCGCCGCTCACCGTGCCCGCCTGGGACCCGGCCGCCGCGGTCGGCGGTCCCGCCGGCACCGCCCGCCCGGTCGTCGCCGTGGCCGGCGGGGCGGCCTTCACCTTCTCGTACGCGGAGACCGCCGAGCTGCTCACCGCGGCCGGCGCGGAGGTGGTGACCCTCGATCCGCTGCGCGACGAGGCCCTGCCGCCCGGAACCCGGGCCGTGGTGATCGGCGGGGGCTTCCCCGAGCTGCACGCCGACGCCCTGGCCGGCAACACCGCGCTCCGCTCCGAACTGGCCGGCTTCGACGGCCCGGTGGTCGCCGAGTGCGCGGGGCTGCTCTACCTCGGCCGTGCCCTCGACGGGGTGCCGATGTGCGGGCGGCTCCACCACACCGCCCGGATGACCGGCCGGCTCACCCTCGGCTACCGCGACGCGGTGGCCGCCGCCGACTCCCCGGCGCACCGCGCCGGCGACCCGGTACGCGGACACGAGTTCCATCGCACCGTCACCGACCCCGGGCACGGCGACCGCCCCGCCTGGCACTGGGACGGCGCCCCGCACGGCTTCGTGGCCGGCCGGGTGCACGCGTCCTTCCTGCACACCCACTGGGCGGGGCACCCGGCGGCGGCCCGCCGGCTGGTCGAGGCGGCGAGCCGGTGACCCCGCCCGCCGCCGTGCTGACCGGGATCGGGGTCGGACCCGGCGACCCGGAACTGCTGACGCTCAAGGCCGCGCGGCTGCTGGGCGCGGCGGACCTGGTGTTCGTACCCGTGCTGGACCGGCACGCCGCGGACCCGGACGCGCCCGCCGGCCGGGCCGAGACGACCGTGCGGGCGCACGTGCCCGCGGACCGGCTGCGCCGGCTGCCGTTCGCCCTGGACGACCGGGGCGGGGTGACCGCCCGCCGGGAGCGGGCCTGGGAGGCCGCGGCGGCGGCCGTGGTGGCCGCCGTCGACTCCGGCGCCCGGTCGGTCGCCTTCGCCACCATCGGCGACCCCAACGTCTACTCCACCTTCGGCTACCTGGCCGACGGCGTCCGGGCCCGGCGGCCCGCGGTCGAAGTGCGCACCGTCCCCGGCATCACCGCCATGCAGGAGCTGGCCGCCCGGGCCGGCGTGCCGCTGTGCGAGGGCCGTGAACCGCTCACCCTGCTGCCGGCCACCGCCGGGCTCACGCCGGTCGCCGACGCGCTCGCCGGCCCCGGCACCGTCGTCGTCTACAAGGGCTGGCGCCGCCACCCCGACCTGGTCGACGAGCTGCGCCGGCAGGGCCGGCTGGCCGACGCCGTGCTGGGCCGGGCGCTCGGCCTGCCCGGCGAGCGGATCGGGCCGGTGGACGGCGCCGCCGCCGACCTGCCGTACCTGTCGACGCTGCTGGTCCCGGCCCGCCGGGACGGTCGGGGAGGACAACTGTGACCACCACCGGCAAGGTCTGGTTCGTCGGGGCCGGCCCCGGCGCGGCCGACCTGCTCACCCTGCGCGCCGCCCGGGTCATCGCCGGGGCCGACGTGGTGATCTGGGCGGCCAGCCTGGTGCACGCCGACGTGCTCGCCCACGCCCGCCCGGACGCCGAGATCGTCGACTCCTCCCAGCTGCCCATCGAGGGGGTCCGGCCGCTCTACGAGCGGGCCGCCGCCGGCGGGCTGACCGTGGCCCGGATCCACTCCGGCGACCCGGCCCTGTGGGGCGCCGTGCAGGAGCAGCTCGACCTGTGCCGCGCCCTCGGCCTGGCCGTGGAGGTGGTGCCCGGGGTGTCCTCGTTCACCGCGGTCGCCGCGCTGGTCGGCCGGGAGCTGACCATTCCCGAGGTCGCCCAGTCGGTGATTCTCACCCGCCTGGAGGGCGGCAAGACGCCCATGCCGCCCGGCGAGCGGGTCCGCGAGTTCGCCCGGCACGGCACCACCATGGCGCTGTTCCTCTCCGCCGCCCGCTCCGGGCAGGCGCAGGCGGAGCTGCTGGCCGGCGGCTACCCGCCGGAGACCCCGGTGGTGGTCGCGTACCAGGCGACCTGGCCGGACGAGCTGGTCGTCCACTGTGCGCTGGGCGAGCTGGAGGCCACCGTCAAGGCGCATAAGCTCTGGAAGCACACCCTGTTCCTCGTCGGGCCGGCGCTCGCCGCGGCCGGCACCCGCTCGCACCTCTACCACCCCGGGCACTTCCACACCTACCGTCGGGCCGAGCCGGGCGCCCGCGCCGCGCTGCGCCGCGCCCGCGCCGACCAGTCCGGCGACGCCGCCGACCCGGGCGGGGACGGCCGGTGACGTACCCCGAGCCGCCGCTGCGCGAGCCGGACCTGCCGCGCACGGCGAAGGTCCGGCCCACCGCGTTGCGGACCGGCTGGACCACCGGCGCGTGCGCCACCGCGGCGACCAAGGCGGCGTTGACCGCGCTGGTCACCGGCGAGCCGCAGCGCCAGGTGGAGATCGGGCTGCCGGCCGGCCGGCGGGTCACCTTCGCGGTGGCCCGCTGCGACCTGGACCGGGCCCGGCGGGCCGAGGCCGTGGTGGTCAAGGACGCCGGCGACGACCCGGACGTCACCCACGGCGCCGAGCTGACCGCCACCGTCACCTGGCGGGACGAGCCGGGGCTGCGCCTCGACGGTGGGCCGGGCGTCGGCACCGTAACCCGGCCGGGGCTGGGCCTCGAGGTGGGCGGCCCGGCCATCAACGAGACCCCGCGCCGCATGATCGGCCAGGCCGTCGCCGAGGTGGTCGACCTCGGCGAGACCGGGGTCCGGGTGGTGATCAGCGTGCCGCGCGGCGAGATCATGGCCCGCAAGACCACCAACCGGCGGCTCGGCATCCTCGGCGGCATCTCCATCCTCGGCACCACCGGGATCGTCCGGCCGTTCTCCACCGCCTCCTGGCGGGCCAGTGTGGTGCAGGCCGTGCACGTGATGGCCGCCCAGGGGGAGCGGACCGTGGTGCTGTGCACCGGCGGGCGTACCGAGCGGGCCGCCCGGGCGCTCCTGCCGGAGCTGCCCGAGGTGTGCTTCGTCGAGGTCGGCGACTTCACCGGCGCGGCCGTCACCGCCGCCGTCGGCGATGGGATGACCGGGGTGGTCTTCGTCGGCATGGCCGGCAAGCTGGCCAAGCTCGCCGCCGGCATCCTGATGACCCACTACACCCGGTCCAAGGTGGACCTCTCGCTGCTCGGCGCGGTCACCGCCGAGGCCGGCGGCGCCCCGGACCTCGTCGCCGCCGTCGCCGCGGCCAACACCGGCCGGCACGCCTACGAGCTGTGGGCGGCCGCCGGGCTGCTCGGCCCGGCCGGCGACCTGCTCTGCCGGCGGGTCCGGCAGGTGCTGCGCCGCTTCGCCGGCCACGCGGTCACCGTCGACGTGGCCATGGTGGACTTCGCCGGCGCCCGGGTGGTCGCCTCCTCCGGGAGGTGGGCCGGGTGACCCCGGCCGTGCTCGTGGCGGGGGTCGACGCCGCCGGCCGGCCCGCGCACCCCGCGCTCGCCGAGGCGCTGGCCGGCGCCGGGCTCGTCGTCGGCGCGGCCCGGCACATGGCCGCCGTCCCGGTGCCGCCGAACTGCGCCACCGTCGTCCTCGGCCCGATCGCCCCCGCCCTGGACCGGCTCGCCGCCGCCATGGCCGCCGGCACGCCCGCGGTGGTGCTGGCCAGCGGCGACCCCGGGTTCTTCGGCATCGTCCGCCGGCTCCGGGCGGCCGGCCTGCCGGTGCGGGTGCTGCCCGCCGTCTCCAGCGTCGCCGCCGCGTTCGCCCGCGCCGGGCTGCCCTGGGACGGCGCGGCGGTGGTCACCGCACACGGCCGGGACCCGCGCCCCGCGCTCAACGCCTGCCGGGCGCTGCCCGCCGTCGCCGTGCTCACCGCCCCCGGCGCCGGCGCGACCGAGCTGGGCGCCGGCCTGGCCGGCTGGAACCGCCGCCTGGTCGTGGCCGAGCACCTCGGCACCCCGGCGGAACGGGTCACCTGGACCACCCCGGCCGAGGCCGCCGCGACGACGTGGGCCGACCCGCACGTCGTGCTCAGCCTCGCCCCGGAGGCCGTGCCCGATCCGACGGCTCGGATCCCGGCCGAGGCCGGGGACGCGGCGGGTGCCGCCGGGACGTGTGCCGACGACCAGCCGGCGGCCACCCGGCCGCCGACGGCCGGGGTCGCCGGGATGCGGGCGGACGACCAGCCGGCCGCCGCGCCCGCCGGGGGCTGGGCGCTGCCCGAGTCCGCGTACGCCCACCGGGACTCGATGATCACCAAGGCGGAGGTCCGGGCGCTCGCGGTGGCCCGGTTGCGGCCCCGGCTGGGCCGGCTGGTCTGGGACGTAGGCGCCGGCAGCGGCTCGGTCGGCATCGAGTGCGCGCTGCTCGGCGCCGCGGTGCTCGCCGTGGAACGGGACCCGGACGCGCCGATCCGGGCCAACGCCGCCCGGCACGGGGTAGACGTCCGGGTGGTGACCGGGGTGGCCCCGGCGGCCCTGGCCGGACTGCCCGACCCGGATGCGGTCTTCGTCGGCGGGGGCGGCGTGGACGTGCTCGCCGCGGTGGCCGACCGCCGCCCGCCCCGGGTGGTGGTCACCCTGGCCGCGCTCGACCGGGTCGCCCCGGCCGTGCACCTGCTGCGCGCCGCCGGCTACGCGGTCGAGGGCAGCCAGCTCGCCGCCGCCCGCCTCGCCGACCTGCCAGGAGGCTCGCTGCGCCTGTCCGCCACCAACCCGGTCGTCCTGCTCACCGGGGAGCTGCCATGACCGTCCACCGGAGGAACCCGTGACCACACCGTCGGACCTGTCAACAGGGAACCCCTGCTCTACCGGAGGCGTCAATAAGGGGCCCTTCCTTGTCGGACTCGTGGCGGGGACCGCCGCGGGGCGGCGGCACGCGCGTACCCTCGCCGCGGCGTGGCCGCATGCCCGGCTGGTGGAGGCGGAGAGCGTCGCCGAGGCGCTGCGGGCGGCCTGGCGGGAGTGTCACGCGGTGGTCGCCTTCCTGGCCACCGGCGCGGTGGTCCGGATCCTCGCCCCGTTGCTCGCCGACAAGCGCACCGACCCGGCCGTGGTGGTGGTCGACGAGGCGGCCCGGCACGCGGTGGCCCTGCTCGGCGGGCACACCGGCGGCGCCAATGCCCTCGCCGCCGAGGTTGGCGCGCTGCTCGACGCCCGGCCGGTGGTCACCACCGCCACCGACGCGGTCGGCCTGCCCGGGCTGGACACCCTCGGCTGGCCGGTGGAGGGCGCGGTGGCCGCGGTGTCCCGGGCGCTCCTCGACGGCGAGCCGGTCCGGCTGGTCGCCGACGCCACCTGGCCGCTGCCCGCCCTGCCGGAGCACGTCCACGTCGAGGTGGCGCCCCCGCCGGCCGGCCCCCGCACCCCGGGCGCCGCCGCGTCGCCGGCCGGCGACGGCGCGGACGGCTGGCGGATCCTGGTCACCGACCGGGTCGTCCCGCTCGACGGGCGGACCGTGGTGCTCCGGCCGCCGTCGCTGGTCGCCGGGGTCGGCTCCAGCCGGGGCGTGCCCGCCGCCGAGGTGGCCGACCTGCTGCGCCGGGCGCTCGCCGACGCCGGCCTCAGCCCGGCCAGCCTGCGCTGCCTGGCCAGCGTGGATCTCAAGGCCGACGAGGCGGGCATCCGGGCGGCCGCCGAGGCGTACGGCGTACCCCTGCAGACCTGGCCGGCGGTGGAGCTGGCGGCGGTCGACGTGCCGCACCCCAGCGAGGTGGTCCGCGCGGCGGTCGGCACGCCGAGCGTCGCGGAGGCCGCGGCCCTGCGCCACGGCGGCACCCTGCTGGTGCCGAAGACCGCCTCGGCGATGGCCACCGTCGCGGTGGCCCGGCGGGCCCCGCGCGGCCGGCTCGCCCTGGTCGGCCTCGGCCCCGGCGCGGCCGACCTGCGCACCCCGCGCGCGGTGGCCGAACTGCGCCGGGCGGCCGTGGTGGTCGGCCTGGACCAGTACCTCGACCAGGTCCGCGACCTGCTCCGCCCCGGCACCCGGGTGCTGGCCAGCGGGCTCGGCGCGGAGGAGGAGCGGGCCCGCGCCGCAGTCGCCGAGGCCACCGCCGGCCACGCCGTCGCCCTGGTCGGCTCCGGCGACGCCGGGGTGTACGCGATGGCCAGCCCCGCCCTGGAGTACGCCGACGACCGGATCGACGTGGTCGGCGTGCCCGGGGTGACCGCCGGCCTCGCCGCGTCCGCGCTGCTCGGCGCGCCGCTCGGGCACGACCACGTCTACCTGAGCCTGTCCGA
This sequence comes from Micromonospora sp. NPDC023966, assembly GCF_040639095.1. Classification (NCBI taxonomy): domain Bacteria; kingdom Bacillati; phylum Actinomycetota; class Actinomycetes; order Micromonosporales; family Micromonosporaceae; genus Micromonospora; species Micromonospora sp. NPDC023966. The sequence continues at coordinate 60,377 of NZ_JBEZZJ010000035.1, forward strand.
CCTGCACACCCCGTGGGAGGTGATCGTGAGCCGGATCGCCGCCGCGGCGGAGGGCGACCTGGTGGCGCTGCTCTACAACCCGCGCAGCCGCACCCGGGACTGGCAGCTCGGCGCCGCCCTGGCGACCTTCGCCGCGCACCGCCCGCCGCACACGCCGGTCGGCGTGGTGCGCAACGCCAGCCGGCCCGGGCAGCGGGTGCACCTGGCCACCCTCGCCACCCTCGACCCGGCGCTGGTCGACATGTACAGCGTGGTGGTGGTCGGCAGCTCGCAGACCCGGGTGGTCGCCGGCCGGATGGTCACGCCCCGGGGGTACCGGTGGCGGTCGTGACCATCGGCCCCTGCCAGGGCTGCGGCGCCTGCCTGCTCACCTGCCCGGTGCACGCCATCCGTCCCACCCCCGCCGGCCTGGGGGTCACCGACCGCTGCACCGGCTGCCTCGAATGCCTGGAGATCTGTCCCGTGGACGCGATCCGCGTCGACCCCGAACCCGGAGGAGAGCGATGACCTCGACCCCGACCGCCGCCCCGACCCTCGGCCGCTGGAGCCGCGCCGAGCGGGCCCGCCTCGGCGGCATCGTCTGCGCGGTCGCCGCGCTGCACGTCGCCGGCGTGACCCTCTACCTGTACTGGAACCACCAGCCGGTGGCGGCCGGCGGGCTGGCCGGCGCCGGCACCCTGGCCTACCTGCTGGGGGTGCGGCACGCCTTCGACGCCGACCACATCGCCGCCATCGACGACACCACCCGGCTCATGCTGCTGCGCGGCCGGCGGCCGGTCGGCGTCGGCTTCTTCTTCGCCCTCGGGCACAGCGCCGTGGTGCTGCTGCTCGCCCTGGTGATCGGGCTCGCCTCCACCCGGATGACCGGCGCCCGGATGGCCGGCGTCCGCGAGGTCGGCGCCACCGTCGCGGCGGTCACCGCCACCGGCTTCCTGCTGCTGGTGGCGGTCCTCAACGCGGTGGTGGTGGCCGGGCTGGCCCGGCTCTGGCGGCGGCTGCGCGCCGGCGCGCTGGACGAGACCGAGCTGGACCACATGCTGCTCAATCGGGGGCTGATGCACCGGATCCTCGGGGCCCGGGCCCGCACCCTGATCCGCTCCTCCTGGCACATGGCCCCGGTCGGCTTCCTCTTCGGGCTGGGCCTGGAGACGGCGAGTGAGGTGACCCTGCTGGCGCTCTCGGCGAGCACCGCCGCCGCCGGCGGGCTGCCGGTGCTGGCCCTGCTCACCCTGCCGCTGCTCTTCGCCGCCGGGATGTCCGCCATGGACACCGCGGACAGTCTGCTGATGAGCCGCGCCTACTCGTGGGCGTACCGGCAGCCGGCCCGGCGGCTCTGGTACAACCTGGCCACCACCACGATGACCGTGTTGGTCGGCGGCCTGGTCGCCAGCGTCTACCTGGCCGGGCTGCTCGCCGACCAGCTCGGCGTCACCGCCCTGGCCGGGTACGCCTCGATCGCCGACCACTTCGAGCAGCTCGGCTACGCCGTGGTGGTCCTCTTCGCGCTCGCCTGGGGCGGCGCCGTGCTGGTCTGGCGGTTGCGCGGCTACGACCGCCGTTACGGGCGGGCGGAATCATGACGCGGACCGTGCATCCCATCGAGGCGGAGTCCTACCGGATCCTGCGCGGCCGGGTCGACCTGTCCCACCTGCCGCCGCTGACCCGGGCGGTCACCGAGCGGGTGGTGCACGCCAGCGCCGACCTCGACTACGTCACCGACCTGGTCTGCGAAGAGGACGGCCTGGCCGCCGGGCTGGCCGCGCTGCGGGCCGGCGCGCCGATCGTCACCGACGTGTGGATGGTCGCCGCCGGCATCACGGCGGTCGGGCGGGAGATCGTCTGCCCGGTCGCTGAGCCGGCCGCCGCCGACCTGGGCCGCGCCGCCGGTCTCACCCGCTCGGCCGCGGCGGTGCGGATCGCGGCCGACCGGGTCGGCCCGGGGGCGGTCTGGGTGGTCGGCTGCGCCCCCACCGCGCTGGTCGAGCTGATCGGCCTCGACGCCGCCCCGGCGTTGGTGGTCGGCCTGCCGGTCGGCTTCGTCGGTGCGGCCGAGTCCAAGGCGGCGCTGCGGGCCAGCGGCCTGCCCGCCGTGTCCAACGTGGGGGAGAAGGGCGGCTCCGCGGTGGCCGCCGCCGCCCTCAACGCCCTGCTGTACCTGGAGGACAAGTGAAGGACCTCACCCCGCTGCTGATCGTCGGGCACGGCACCCGCAGCGCGGCCGGCGTCGCCCAGTTCGCCGCGCTGGTCGAGCGGATCCGCCGCCGGGGCGCCCTCGCCGACGTCGACGGCGGCTTCATCGAGCTGTCCCGCCCGCCGCTGACCGACGCCGTCGGCGCGCTGGTCGATCGGGGCCACCGCCACCTGGTCGCGCTGCCGCTGGTGCTGGCCGCCGCCGGGCACGGCAAGGGGGACATCCCCGCCGCCCTCGCCCGGGAGAAGCAGCGCCACCCCGGCCTGCGGTACGCGTACGGCCGGCCGCTCGGGCCGCACCCCCTGCTCCAGGAGGTGCTGGCGCGGCGGATCGACGCGGCGCTCGACGGCGCCGACCGGGCCGGCACCTGGGTCGCGCTGATCGGGCGCGGCTCCACCGACCCGGACGCCAACGCCGAGGTGACCAAGGTGGCCCGGCTGCTCTGGGAGGGGCGCGGCTACGCCGGCGTGGAGCCCGGCTTCGTCTCGCTCGCCGAGCCGTCCGTGCCGGCCGTGCTGGAGCGCCTGCGCCGGCTCGGCGCCCGGCGGATCGTGGTCGCCCCGTACTTCCTCTTCGCCGGGGTGCTGCCGGACCGGATCGTGGCGCAGAGCCGGGAGTTCGCCGCCGACCATCCCGGCCTGGACGTGCGGGTGGCCGAGGTGATCGGGGACTGCGACGCCCTCGCCGACCTGATCCTGGAACGGCACGCCGAGGCGCTGCGCGGGGACATCCGGATGAACTGCGACACCTGCGCGTACCGGGTGGCGCTGCCCGGCTTCGCCGACAAGGTGGGGCGGCCGCAGACCCCCCACCACCACCCCGACGACCCGGCCGACGGCCACGGCCACCACCACCATCACCACGACGCCGACCACCACGAGCCGGCGCTGCGGCCCGGGCAGGTGGCCGTGGTGGGCGGTGGGCCCGGCCCGGACGACCTGATCACGGTACGCGGCCGGGCACTGCTCGACGCCGCGGACGTGGTGGTCGCCGACCGGCTCGCCCCGGCCGGGCTGCTGCGCCGGCTCCGCCCCGGCGTGCTGGTGGTGGACGCGGCCAAGGTGCCCCGGGGTCCGTCGATGGCCCAGGACACCATCAACGACACGCTGATCGCGCACGCCCGCGCCGGCCGGCGGGTGGTCCGGCTCAAGGGCGGCGACCCGTACGTCTTCGGCCGCGGCCACGAGGAGGTCCTGGCCTGCGCCGCGGCCGGGGTGGAGACGGTGCTGGTGCCCGGAGTGAGCAGCGCGGTGGCCGCCCCCGCCCTGGCCGGCGTGCCGGTGACCCACCGCGGCGTGGCGCACGAGGTGACCGTGGTCTCCGGGCACCTGCCGCCGGGGCACCCGGACTCCCTGGTGGACTGGGCCGCGCTGGCCCGGGCCCGGGGCACGCTGGTGCTGCTCATGGCGGTCGACACCGTCGGGCGGATCGCCGCCGACCTGCTCGCCCACGGGCGCGCGCCCGAGACGCCGGTCCTGGTGGTCCGGGACGCCGGCCAGCCGGAGCAGTGGACGGCCCGGTGCCGGCTGGACGAGGTCGGCGCGCTCGCCGAGCGGGACGAGGTCCGGCCACCGGCGGTCTTCGTGGTCGGGCCGGTGGTGGCGCTGGCGCCCGCGGCCGAGCCGGTCGCGGCGGCGACGCCCGCCCGGGCCTGACCCGGACCGCACGCCGAGCCGCCGCTCGCACCGGATGGCCGGCGGTTCGCCGGCCGACCAGGGTGGAAGGGCCGGTCGCGGTCAGCCGGTGAGCGCGCCGGCCAGCGTGTAGCCGACGGTGGCCGCGGTGAGGCCGGTGGCGACGCTGCCGAGCGCGTTGGCCAGGGCGTGGCCGCGACGGCCCGCGCGCTGCAGCCGCAGCGTCTCGTAACTGAGCGTGGACCAGGTGGTCAGCGCGCCGCAGAAGCCGGTGCCGACCAGGGCGGTCACCGCGGGGGAGGCGGGCACCGCGGCCACCGCGCCGAGCAGCAGCGACCCGGAGACGTTGACGGTCAGGGTGCCCCAGGGAAAGGGGGAACCGTGGCGGGCCTGCACGGCCCGGTCGGTCAGGTAGCGCAGGGGCGCGCCCAGCGCCGCCCCGAGCGCGATCAGCAGGACGGTCACCGGGTCGCCCCGCCCCCGGCCCGGGCCAGCAGCCGGCCGGCCACCGCGTCCCCGGCCCAGACCGCCAGCAGCGCGCCGGCCACGGTCGCCGCCAGGTACGCCAGCGCGGTGCCCGGCGCCCCGGCGGCGATCGCCCGCTGGGCGTCGACCGCGTAGGTGGAGAAGGTGGTGAAGCCGCCGAGCACGCCGACGCCGAGGAACGGCCGGACCAGGGGGCCGGGCGGGCGGGCGCTGATCACCGCCATCAGGGCGCCGATCAGCAGGCAGCCGCCGACGTTGATGCCGAAGGTGGCCCACGGGAAGCCGGTGGGCGAGTGCGGGAACGCGGCCTGGAGCCCGGCCCGGGCCAGCGCGCCGAGCACCCCGCCGGCGGCGATGACGCCGAGCATCGCCGCCGGGTGGGCGGCCAGCTCCCGCCGGTCGGCGGGGACGCGCAGGTCGACGTCGGGGTCGACGCGGAACTCGGACGGTCCGGTCACGGTGCCTCCCACCAGCACGGGCATCACTGGCAGGGACCGTTGGCGAGCGTGTCGCGGTTCTCCCGGCGGTTGCGGGACGGCGGGCCCCACCGCCGGTTCCGCCCCCGAGCATAGCGCCGCCCGTCGGCCCCCCGGTCCGGCGGCCGCCGCCGCGGGTTGCGTCGATTTCCTGGTCGGCGCCTCCGCCGCCGGTTGCGTCGGTTTCGACCGCGCCGGCCCGGGGCATTTCCCCGAGTCGATCGACCTGCGACGGAAGGGGGTTCGTGATGGCCGGAGGCAGCAGCACAGCCGGCACACGTTCGGCGCGGTCCCGCGCCGCCGGCAACGGAGGCAGCGGCCGCAGCCGGCCGGAGGGCCCACCGTTCCGCAAGCCGGCGTGGCCGAAGGCGTACTCCTTCGCCCTCGTCACCGGGGCGCTCTTCCTCTTCTCCTGGCTCGGCCAGTTCCTCTTCCAGATGGCCGTGGAGAGCAACGAGGCCGCCCAGCACGGGCAGAGCTTCGCCTGGAGCGAGTTCCTGCCGCAGTTCTTCGCCAGCACCTTCGAGAACTGGCAGTCCGAGTTCCTCCAGCTGATCTGGCAGGCCGCCGGCCTGGCCCTTTTCTACTACTGGGGCTCGTCGCAGTCGCGGGAGTCCGACGACCGGATGGAGGCCAAGCTGGACGCGCTGCTGCGCGAGCGAGGGCTCGACCCGGACAACCCCTGACGGTCCGCCGCATCGGCGACCTGACCTGGCAGGACGGGCCGTACGGGCGTACGGTGATCGGCATCGCCCGGCGCGACGCGGCGTCCGGGTCCGTCGCGCAGGAGGCCACCGTGCAGGACCGCACCCCTCGTCCGGATGAGCTGGAACCCGTCGAGCGGGCCGGCGTCGACGAGCTGCGGGCGCTGCAACTCGACCGGCTGCGCCGGTCGCTGCGGCACGCGTACGACAACGTGCCGCACTACCGCCGGGCCTTCGCGGCGGCCGACGTGCACCCCGACGACCTGCGCGAGCTGACCGACCTGGCCCGCTTCCCGTTCACCGGCAAGGCCGACCTGCGGGAGAACTACCCGTTCGGCATGTTCGCCGTGCCCCGGGAGCGGGTCGCCCGGCTGCACGCCTCCTCGGGCACCACGGGCCGCCCGACCGTGGTCGGCTACACCCGCGCCGACCTGGACACCTGGGCGAAGCTGATGGCCCGCTCGATCCGGGCCGCCGGCGGCCGCCCCGGCGACCGGGTGCACGTGGCGTACGGCTACGGGCTCTTCACCGGCGGGCTCGGCGCGCACTACGGCGCCGAGGAGCTGGGCTGCACGGTCATCCCGGTCTCCGGCGGCATGACCGAGCGGCAGGTCATGCTGATCCGCGACTTCGCGCCGGACGTCATCATGGTCACCCCCAGCTACATGCTGGCCATCGTCGACGAGATGGAGCGCCAGGGCGTCGACCCGAAGTCCACCTCGCTCCAGGTCGGCATCTTCGGCGCCGAGCCGTGGACCGAGGACATGCGCCGGGAGATGGAGCAGCGCCTCGACATGCACGCCGTGGACATCTACGGCCTCTCCGAGGTGATGGGGCCCGGGGTGGCGGTCGAGTGCGTGGAGACGAAGGACGGCCTGCACGTCTGGGAGGACCACTTCTACCCGGAGATCATCGACCCGGTCACCGGCGAGGTGCTGCCCGACGGCGAGCGCGGTGAGCTGGTGCTCACCTCGCTCACTAAGGAGGCCATGCCGGTGGTCCGCTACCGCACCCGCGACCTCACCCGGTTGCTGCCCGGCACCGCCCGCGCCATGCGCCGGATCGAGAAGATCACCGGCCGGACCGACGACATGATGATCGTGCGCGGGGTCAACGTCTTCCCGACCCAGATCGAGGAGCTGATCCTGCGCACACCCGCGCTGTCGCCGCACTTCCAGTGCGTGCTGGACCGGCAGGGCCGGCTGGACACCCTCACCGTCAAGGTGGAGCGGCGGGCCGGGGTGGCCGTCGACGAGGCCGAGCGGGCCGGGGCGGCCCTGGTCGAGCAGGTCAAGAACACCATCGGGGTGAGCGTGGCGGTGCAGCTCATCGAGCCGGACGGGGTGGAGCGCTCGATGGGCAAGATGCGCCGGATCGTCGACCAGCGGCGGGGACGCTGACGTGGCGGGCGACGACGGCCGCACCGCGGCCCACGACATGTTCGACGCCGACGTGGCGTCCAAGGGGCTCGGCATCGAGTTGGTCTCGGCCGGCGACGGCGCGGCGGTGGCCCGGATGCGGGTCACCGCGGCGATGCTCAACGGCCACGCCATCGGCCACGGCGGCTTCGTGTTCCTGCTCGCCGACACCGCGTTCGCGCTGGCCTGCAACAGCCACGGCCCGGCCACCGTGGCCGCCGGCGGCGAGATCAGCTTCCTCCGCCCGGTCCGCGAGGGCGACCTGCTGGAGGCGCGGGCCAGCGAGCGGGTCCGCTACGGCCGCAGCGGCATCTACGACGTGACGGTGTCGCGGGACGGCGAGGTGGTCGCCGAGTTCCGCGGCCGCAGCCGCACCATCGCCCGCGACTGACCGGCGCGCCGAGCGGTCCACCCGTCGGGCGCGGGCCAGGATGGGCCATGGCACACATCCTGCTCCTGCACTCGGTCTACGGGCTGCGGCCCGCCGTGCTGGCCGCCGCCGACCGGCTGCGCGCCGCCGGCCACCGGGTCGCCACCCCCGACCTGTACGAGGTGCCGGCCGCGGAGTCCGTCGAGGCTGGTTTCGCGCTGTTCGACAAGATCGGCCAGGAGGCGGTCCTCGACCGGGCCCGGGCGGCGGCGGCCGAACTGCCCGCCGAGACCGTGCTGGCCGGCTTCTCGATGGGCGCCGGCGTGGCCGGAGCGCTGCTCGCCGAGCGGCCGCGGGCGGCGGCGCTGCTCCTGCTGCACGGCACCGGCGGCGCGCCGGAATCGGTGCGCCCCGGGCTGCCGGTGCAGCTGCACCTCGCCGATCCCGACGAGTACGAGACGGCGGACGAGGTGGACGAGTGGCAGCGGGCGATGACCGCGGCCGGCGCCGAGCTGACCGTGCACCGCTATCCGGGCGCCGGGCACCTGTTCACCGATCCCGACACGCCCGACCACGACGCCCGGGCCGCCGCGCTCACCTGGGACCGCGTCCTGGCGTTTCTCGCCGAACACTGACTCACGGCCGGCCGGGCCGCCTCGCCGGCGGGGCCGCCCTCGTGGCGAGCTGCGCCGCGGCTCGACGGTCCGCGACGACGTCCGGGCCGGAGTGGCCCCGTGCCCGCTCCGGCCCGGACGTCGCGGTTCAGGCGGCGAGCACGGGCACGCCGGTTCCGCCGGCTCGCGATGGTCGGGCCGGAGCGGGCGCGGAGACCGGCCGTCTCTCGACGGCGGGACGCGGACGCGGCGGCCCGACGGTCGGCGGTCGGCCGCCCAGCGGTCCGACCTGCCCGTCCGGCTCCCGCGACGTCCCGCCGGGTAACGCGTCCACGAGCCCCGGGAACAGCCCGAGCCGCCCCCGCACCGGCCGACCCGACCGGTTCCCGCCGGCCGGGGCCGCCGCGCCGCCCCGCTCGCCGGACCGCCCGGCGGAGGCGCCCCCCGACACCCCCGCCGGCC